>JBAWZG010000165.1:0-10467 GCA_037143155.1 Bacteroidia bacterium | reverse complement strand
CCCCAGAAAAAAGAGAAAATCAAAGGAGTACGGACAAAGGCTGGTTCAATGATATAATTTGAGCCGTAAATATATGGTTCGCCAACAATCTGAACACGGGGATTACCATTGTTGACTCGTTCAACTTCAATAGTTGCCACATCCTGAAAGTCATTATCACCCAAAACGGCCTGAATAATCACCAAAGAATTGCGTTCAGATGAATTTTCAACAACCCGCAAATAATCGATGTAGCCATCTTCATTCAGGTCAAGGTTCGAAATCCGGTTATTCGGATCATTCAGCTGGCGTTCAAAGTCTTCCAGATTTTCCGAATCGCCGAAAATAGAAGCTACGGCATCCAAATCCAGGTTGTTGCTAATTTCCTTGCTCATTGCGCGGGTTGAAGTTACCATGCGATTTTGCGCCTGAACATTGAAGATGATCGTGCATAATGCCAAAACTAAGATTCCAATTTTTGTTTTCATGATCGTAAATTTTAATTGTTTCCTGTTTTCGCTGAAGTTCGTTTAGAAATTCTTATCAGCACAAATGCTACTTCAAAAAATCTGCCAGAGTTGAAAAACTCATTTGTCATTTGTTGTCATTTATGGTCATTCTTCGTAAGACATTATAAAAAATGACCATCAATGACGTGCAGCAAATGACTATAATTTATCCTTTTAGAACCTTCAATGCTTCGTAAGTTGCTTCAATAGTTTTATCGATCTTTTTCGAGGTGTGTGCAGCCGACATGAATCCGGCTTCAAACTGTGATGGCGCCAGGTAAATTCCACTTTCCAGCGCCATTTTAAAGTATTTGGCGTAAGTGGAGGTGCTGCATTTGCAGGCATCGGCAAATGAATTTACGTGGTCTTCCTCAGTAAAGAAAAGTGTGAACATGGAACCAACTCGATTAACTACTCCTGGGAAATTCAGATCTGTCAAGCATTTGTTGATTCCGTCGCCTAAACGGGCGGACTTCTCTTCGAGCATATCATAAAAGCCATCCGTTTCGTCCAGAATTTTAAGCGTGGTGAGTCCGGCAGACATAGCCAACGGATTTCCTGAGAGCGTTCCAGCTTGGTAAACCGGACCTTTCGGTGCCAGTTTATCCATGATTTCCTGTTTGCCGCCATAAGCGCCAACAGGCAATCCGCCACCGATGATTTTTCCAAAACAAGTCAGATCGGGAGTGATTCCAAGTATTTCTTGCGCTCCTCCTTTTGAAAGGCGGAAGCCAGTCATCACCTCGTCAAAAATTAATACAGTTCCATATTTGGTACAAAGGTCTCTGACTCCCTGAATGAATTCTGGTTTTGGAATCACCACGCCCATATTTCCGGTAACCGGTTCGATGATCAAGGCTGCAATTTGCTCAGGATAACGGATGAATAATTCTTTTACCGAATCAAGATTGTTGTATTCTGCTGTTAATGTGTCTTTTGCAGTTCCGGAAGTAACACCGGGAGAATTCGGAGTCCCCAAAGTAAGTGCGCCAGATCCAGCTTTAATCAGGAAACTATCATTGTGACCATGGTAGCAGCCTTCAAATTTGATGACCATTTCACGTCCGGTATAACCACGTGCAAGGCGCAGTGCGCTCATGGTAGCTTCAGTTCCGGAGTTAACCATACGGATACTATCAACCGATGGAACCATCTTCTTGATTTGAAGTGCCATTTCGGTTTCGAGCAGGGTAGGAGCACCAAAACTGGTTCCCTTGGCTGCTGTTTTCTGAATGGCCATAATTACATCCGGATGGGCGTGACCCAAAATCATTGGACCCCAGGAACCAACATAGTCGATGTATTCGTGTCCGTCGATGTCGAATACCTTGGCTCCTTTGGCGCTGGCTATAAACAACGGATCGCCATCAACACTTTTGAAAGAACGAACCGGTGAATTAACTCCGCCCGGGATATGTTTCTGTGCTTCCTGAAAAGCGGCTATGCTTTGGGTGTATTGTTTCATGACTGAAATAAATCTATAAAAATTGATAATTGCTATTCCGTCCGAAATATAAAAATTGCTTTGTTGAACGTTATTTCGCGGACGGTATTCTCTTTCCGTTCATACACAGGGCGTTGCCCTGTGCTATAAGATGGCGCCCTTTCAGGGCTGAAAGCTGATAAAAACCAGTTTCCAAAGTTTTTCCCATGAGGGGAACGACCTGCCTGCCGTTGAGGCAGGGAATGGTAATTCTTTTACAATTCTTTTACAATATCCTGAGTATGATAAGATAAGATGATGTCGGAACCGGCACGTTTGATGGAAGTCAGGATTTCGCGTACCATCCGTTTTTCGTCAATCCAGCCATTCGCTGCAGCAGCTTTTACCATTGAATATTCACCGCTCACATTATACGCTGCAATCGGAATATTGAAGTTTGTTTTAACACGCTGAATAATATCCAGGTAGCTTAAAGCAGGTTTCACCATAACAATATCAGCGCCTTCTTCGATGTCGAGGGCAACTTCGCGCAATGCTTCGTTACTGTTGGCAGGATCCATCTGGTAGGTTGCCCTGTTTCCGAATTTTGGGGCACTTTCAGCTGCTTCGCGGAAAGGTCCGTAAAAACTGGAAGCATATTTGGCCGAATAGGCCATGATTGGCAAATTATAAAAGCCATTCTCATCAAGCGCTCTGCGGATTGCTCCAACCCGGCCGTCCATCATGTCGCTTGGTGCAACCATGTCGATGCCTTCCTGAGCCAGAGAAAGGGATTGTTTTGCCAGAGTAACCAAGGTGAGGTCATTGTCCACGTCACCGTTAACAATAGTTCCGCAGTGGCCGTGAGTGGTATATTCGCAGTTGCAGATGTCGGCAATTACATACAAATCGGGTAGTGCTTTTTTAAGAGCTCGGGTGGCCTGTTGTACAATTCCATTGTGTTCGCATGCCACTAAACCATGTTCGTCTTTATGTTCAGGAATACCAAATAAAAGCACTGCCTGAACTCCGATTCCGTAAAGACGGCGACATTCTTCAACCAGTAAATCGACTGAAAGCTGCGAATTGCCAGGCATCGAGGAAATTGGATTGTTAACACCAGTTCCGGGACAAACAAAAAGTGGCATAACCAGATCGTCGCGGGTGAGGATTGTTTCGCGTACCATATTTCGCAATACTGGTGTGTGCCTTAATCTTCTGAGGCGTGTAATTGGAAATGACATAAGTTAGCTATTTAAAGTTGTTTTTTCTGAAAATAATTGATGATGGCTGTATAAATTCCCTGTGAATTGGCGGTTCCGGCAGTAATCAAAGGTTCAATGCCATTCCGGATCACTTCCGCTGAAGTGGTTTGTCCGATGCAAACCAACCTGAGTTTTACCGGATCAGTTTTTCCTGAAATCAGGTGAAGCAGGTTGTTGCATGATGAAGGACTGGTAAGCACAATCATGTCGTACTGATCATTCAGGATTAATTGAAGGGCATCTCCGTCGACGGTTTCAGGAAGTATGGTTTCGTAAAAAAGAATACGGGTACATACCGCTTTTTTTGAGATTTTATCTTCGATTACCGTCCGGGCCAAATTACCGATTGGGAAAAGCACCCGTTCGCCTAAATTGACTCGGTGGAAAAAGTCGGCAACAAAATCCTCTGCGGTGTTTCCCAGATTGATAAATGCAGCAGACGTGCCATAACATTCGAGATGTGCAGCGGTTTTTTTACCGACTACCGCAATTTTTAAATGCTCCGGAAGTCCGTAGTTATTCTGCAGTTCAAAAAGTGCCTCAAAAAAATATTTCAGGCCATTTGGACTGGTAAAAACAATCCAATTAAACGAACCGAGATTTTTCAGCTGCAACCAGGCAGATTCGTCGAGTGGCAATGGTTTGACCTCAATGGTTGGCATTGCAATTAAGGTGGCTGATTCCTCTGTCAAAAGGTATTCAAGTTCTGCAGATTGCCCGGCAGGTCTGGTCGAAATAAAAACTTTGTTTTCGAGTAGTTTGCCCATAATCCTAATGCGTGTTGTTGCTTGATTTGATTTGATCCAGGATTTCACCTGCACCTTTCCGGAGCATTTTTTCACCTAATTCAACACCAATTTCTGCACCGTTTTTCAGCTCTCCTGAAATATCTTCCCTGATGTATTGTTTTCCATCAACTGAAGCCACAAATCCGCTCATTTCCAAAATACCATTGCTTATTTTTGAATAACATCCGAGCGGAACCTGGCAACCTCCCTGAAGATGTGCTAAAAAAGCACGTTCAGCAACTACTGTATTCCACGTTTCCGAATGATTCAGTTTTTCCATTAGAGCGTCAATCTCAGGATCATTCAGACGGGTTTCAATGGCAATTGCTCCTTGACTGACAGCTGGCATAAGGAGTTCAGGATCGATGATTTCGGTAATGTATTTTTCAAGTCCAAGGCGTTGAAGTCCGGCAGCAGCCATGATCATGGCATCGCAGTATCCTTCTTCCATTTTTTTGAGCCTTGAATTGACATTTCCACGAATATCTTTGATGATAATTTGGTTGTTTATTTTCAGGAGACCGGCAATCCGGCGTAAACTGGAAGTTGCTATAACATCGCCAGCTTTAAGGTCAGCAAGCTTTTTGCCGTTTAAACTGACCAGTGCATCCCGAAATTCCCCACGTTCCAGAACGGCTCCTAATTTCAAGCCTTCGGGTAAAGTGGTGGGTAAATCTTTTAAACTGTGTACAGCCAGATCAACCGATCCGTCTATCAGCTCGTTTTCAATTTCTTTAGTGAATAATCCTTTGTCGCCGATTTTTGAGAGTGCAACATCCAGAATTTTATCACCTTTTGTTTTTATGATTTTCAGTTCAACCTGCAATTCAGGAAAGATTTTTTCGAGTGTGGCTTTAACTTTTTTTGCCTGATAAAGAGCGAGTTGGCTGCCACGCGTGCCTATACGTATCGTTTTTTTCATTCTAATCGGTCAAAAGCAATCCGATGAGGAATTGCTTGAAAATATTTTTATGCGAATTTAAATAAATCGTTGATTATTTTCAGTGAATCAATGTTTTTACCGTTATCGGTTAAATCCTTGAGATTTTTAATTAGCAGGCGGGTATATCTCTGGGCAATGTGTTTTCCGTAACCATCAATAAGTTCCTGCATTTCAGGCGAACTGATTTTCCGATATGACAACAGTTCTTCCTGATTTATGGCATGAAAATTAGTGGTAATCGTATTGATTGCCGGACGTAACGACCGACTGGCCAGCCATTCATTAAAATCGTCAACTACTTCGTCGATAATGACTTTGGCTTGTTCAGCGCTTTCCTTCTTTTTTTCTGTTGTTTGGTTTACTACTTCCTGAAGGTTGTCAACGCCAAGCAATTCGACATTTTCAATTTCGCCTACGGTACTTTCGATGTTCCTCGGAACGGATAAATCGATATAAATTTGTTTGTGGCCGGGCCGGATTTGCTGATTGTGACTGACCATTTCGGAGGTGATGAGTGGCGAAGTTGCCGAGGTTGCAATGATTACAATATCAAAACCGTGTAAATATTTACCGAAAGTTTCGAAAGGGATCGTTCTTCCGGAGTATTTTTTGGCGGTTTTTTCTGCTTTTTCGATGGTACGGTTGGTCACAACAATTTGTTTGACTCCCTTTTTATGCATATTCTGCAAAGCCAGATTTCCGGTTTCACCGGTTCCGATGAGTAAAACACTTTTGTCGGATACACCGTCGAGGAGAATTGAACACATTTCGACTGCAGCGCTGCTTACCGAGGTAATTCCGAGTTTAATTCCGGTTTCGGTACGCACACGTTTTCCGGCTTCGAACGATTTTTGGAAAAGACGCATGAGAACAGCATCGGTTAATGCCAATTCTGTACAGGTGACGTATGCTTCTTTCAACTGGCCAATGATCTGATCTTCACCCATTATCAGAGAATCCAATCCGGAACTGACTTCGAATAAATGACGAACTGCACCGGCATTTGCACGATGGTAAAAATAATGCCAGCAATGATCGGTAATTCCTTTAAATTTCTTGATCACCTCGTACACCAACTCAAATGCAGTCTGATTGTCGTGTATATTCTGTGAGAAATAAATCTCTGTGCGGTTACAAGTCGAAATGAGCACCATATCTGAAATCTCAGTTTCATTTTGAAGTAGTTCAGAAAATGGAACTATTTCATCTTTTGAAAACGAAAAATTTTCGCGAATCTCAAGTGGCGCTGTTTTGTAGCTGATTCCTATCACCCCTATCATAAATATATCTTTATCAGGATTGCTAATGAAAAATTAATCTGCACAAGATAGGTTACAATGCCGATTGACCTGAATCCTCAGGAATTGCAACCTATTCAGAATAAAAAATGTACAAACTTTCTAATTTAGCAAACTGATGGGGGAGGACGGGAGAATTGAAATCCGGAGTGCAGAAATTCATGGACCTGAGTGTTCCTGAATTGAAATGGATTTGTTCCGGTATCGGGTGAAATTATGGACGCCTGATCTTCAGTCAGAATGCCGAAGGCAGTCTGAGACTGAAAATTGTCCTGGTATGTCTGATAGTAAAAAGTAGGCTGATCGTTCGTGTCTTGTTTTACATCTGCCGGTATCGTAACTGAAACAGTTGCTTCAGTAGACTCGTCTCCTGTACTATTATTGAACATACCCATAGCGAAGCCGAAAAAATAAAATGCGGCCAGCAACAGATAAGGCAATGGTGTTGATAATAGTCCGAGAAAAAACACAGTTGGTGTATTTAAATGAATATTCAATTCAAAGTAATGCAGCTAAAACGCTCCAGTCTTTGTTTTGTTGTGGGCAAAAGTAATATTTCTGACTGAACAGTAACCGATCTGTTGATTGATATTTGTCATTTATTTTTTGGTTAAATTATTTGCCTGCAGCAACCATTCATTTTTCATTCCGGTTGTTACAAAAATATTACAAAACGATTAAATATTAGGGTTGATATTACATTTATATTAAAGTTCGTACCTCTGAAATAATTCTTATTTGCATCTTTGTGACCTAAACTAATGCACTAATTTTCATTAAAACGTACAATATGGATTTTTCAGGTTTACTTAAGTATTTTATTCCTAAAGAGAAGAAGTTTTTTGTGATGTTTAATCAGGCTGCAGAGAATACCATTGAAGCCTCGGCTGCCCTGCAAAAGCTGATCAATTCGCCTGACCTGGAAGATCGTAGGGCTATTGGTTTGGCAATCAAGGCTATTGAGAAAAAAGGTGATGAATTTACCAATCAGATTTTTGATGTTTTGAACCGTTCGTTTATCACTCCATTCGATCGGGAAGATATCAATGAGCTGACCTCAACCATTGACGATGTGGTGGATTTGATCTACAGTTTATCCACAAAAATTGAGATTTATCGCTGCACTGTTTTCAGTACTTTCATGAAAGAAATGGTTGCCTTAATTTCTGAAGGATGTTTGCTTATCAAAGTTGCTGTTGGTGGATTGGAAGATTTCAAGACTTCGCAAAAAGTTTTAAAAACCTGTAAGGAATTGAATAAATTGGAAAGTCGCATTGATGAATATTACCATATGGCAATTTCGAGCCTTTTTGAAAACGAAAAAGATCCAATTGAACTCATTAAACAAAAGGAAATTCTTCTGAATATTGAAAAAATTGCCAATAAGATGGAAGATGTTTCGGATGTAGTAAAAACTATATTGGTAAAATACGCCTGATTCCGGGTAAGTTTTTAGTTTCTAATCTCTTTATTTCAGGCTATGCTTACTATTTTGATTGTTATTATTGTTCTGGCTTTTGCATTTGATTTGATCAACGGATTTCATGATGCCGCCAATTCCATCGCCACTGTTGTTTCTACAAAAGTGCTGGCACCATTGCCCGCAGTTATTTGGGCGGCATTTTTCAACTTTTTGGCTTATTGGATATTTGACCTTAAAGTTGCCAACACGGTTGCAAAAACCGTCGACGGAAGTGTAATCAGCCTTCAGGTTATTTTAGCGGGTATTATCGCTGCCATTATCTGGAATTTATTAACCTGGTATTTTGGTATCCCATCTTCCTCATCACATACATTAATTGGTGGTTTTGCTGGTGCTGCTGTGGCGCATACCGGTAGCTTCGCCGTAATTAATCAGGGAGTAATTTTAAAAACTATCGGATTTATTTTTCTTGCGCCAGTCATTGGGATGTTCATATCATACCTTATTACTCTGATAATTCTTTGGACCTGTCGAAGGGTGAACCCGCATCATGCCAATAAATGGTTTAAACGGCTTCAGCTGGTTTCTTCCGGAGCATTTAGTTTAGGACATGGCGGAAGTGATTCGCAAAAGGTAGTAGGTATCATCAGTGCAGCCATGATGGTCTATATTGTTCATTTAAATTCGTTAGGAATTGCTATTCCGGATTGGGTGCATGTAACACAAACTGTTGATGCTTTGGGAAAAACCCACCTGCATGTTCCTTCCTGGATTCCGATTTCGTGCTACACCGCGATTTCACTTGGAACTATGATGGGTGGCTGGAGAATTGTTAAGACCATGGGAACAAAAATCACTAAAGTGACACCTGTAGAAGGTGTTGCAGCCGAAACAGCCGGAGCAATAACCTTGTTTGCAGTTTCCCAGGGATTAGGAATACCAGTGAGCACAACTCATACTATCGCTGGTTCAATCATGGGCGTTGGAATGACTAAACGGCTTTCGGCAGTTCGCTGGGGTGTGGCTACTAATCTGCTTGTGGCATGGGTTTTAACGATACCGGTAAGTATGATAATCGCTGGTTTAGTTTACCTGGCAATTACTGCGATGGGAATTTAAAGCCTCCCCCAACCCCTCCCAAATGGAGGGGAGCTGAAATGCTTTGTTAATTCATATTCGATATTCTTTTTGAAAATTTGTTCTTCGTTTTTTCCACTCCTATAGGATACAGAAAGACTTCGTAATTGGATCAAAGGCGTTCCCCCATCGGGGGAACGGGAAGGGGGCTTCTATTTCAAATACAGATTGCTGTCTCCATAACTCAGAAAGCGGTAGCTATTTGCCAAAGCATGATCGTAAATCTTTCGCCAGTTTTCTCCCAGAAATGCCGAAATGAGCAAAAGCAAAGTGCTTTTTGGCTGATGAAAATTAGTGATGATTCCATCAACAATTCTGAATTGATAGCCCGGTGCAATGATGATTTGTGTGGATGCCGATAAATAGTCGACCTGGTTTCGGTTGAGCAAGTTCAGCAGCGATTGTAGTGCATCATTGGCCGAAATCAGGGATGTTTGTTTCTGATATGCTTCCCATTGCGAGACTTTCAAATTATCCATGTTGATTTCAGGATTTTCGTATGCCTGAATTCCAAGCCAGTAAAGACTTTCAAGCGTGCGGACTGAAGTGGTTCCAACTGCAATTTTCTTTCCGGAGTGATGAATCAGCTTATTTAGAAAATCGCGGGTGATGTAAAAATGTTCGGAATGCATTTCATGATCTGAAATGGTTTCGCTCTTTACCGGTTGAAATGTTCCGGCACCAACATGAAGCGTCAATTCTGCCAATTCATGGCCATCTTTTTCCAAATGACCAATGACCTTTTCCGTAAAGTGCAATCCCGCAGTTGGCGCGGCAACCGAACCTTTTATTTTGGAATATACAGTTTGATACCGCTCCAGATCACTCAGCTCAGTTTCGCGGTTCAAATAGGGTGGAATGGGTAGTGAACCTGCCTGTTCGATGATTCGTGAAAATTCAAAATCCGGATTATTCCAGCTAAACCGGATCAGGCTTTTATTTTTCTCCGGATCAGTCTGTTCGGCACAAAGTTCAATTTCGGTATCATCAATCCGGATGGTTTTTCGTAACAGGTCACCTTTCCACTTTTTCTGGTTGCCTATCATGCATTTCCAAACGCAGGTTTTAGTGGTTTGAAAGGCAATCTGGTAGTCGGAAGGTTCAAACGGATCGAGGCAGAAAATTTCAATCCGGGCACCGGTTTCCTTCTGAAAATGAAGACGGGCGCAGATTACCTTCGTATTATTGAAAATCAGTAAACTTCCGGAAGGTAAAAATTCAGACAGATTCCGGAACTGAGCATCCTGAATCTGACCGTTCTTCCAAACGAGCAATTTAGACTGATCGCGTTCAGCCAATGGGTATTTAGCGATTTTTTCATCCGGCAAATCGTAGGCGAAATCACCGATCGAAATTCCGGTTACCTGTTCAAGCAGATTATTTTCCATGGGTTTCCGTTGGCCAAAAATAATAAAATCTTGTGTCTTGTATCTATTATCGTAGTTTTGTGCAAAATTTTAGAAAATGATCAAATCAGGAGATAAAGTCAGGTTTTTGAACGCAGTAGGCGGTGGAGTGGTGAAATCGGTGATCAACAAAACGATGGTGAGTGTTGAAGATGACAATGGATTTGAGGTTCCAATACTGATTAGCCAAGTGGTGATTGTTGATGATACCCTTTCTATGAATCCTCAAAGGCGCTCGAATGCGATCCGGGCTTCAGTGAAGGCTGAGGAAGCACCAGTGAAAAAAGAATTGCCGG
>JBAWZG010000164.1:0-10510 GCA_037143155.1 Bacteroidia bacterium | reverse complement strand
TTTCCAAAATAAAAATAGGCAGTTCGTAAAAAACGGACTGCCTATTTTTGTGATTTAGTAACACTTGCCTGTCAGTAGGCTAATATTAAAATGCCAATTTGTCAAACTGAACCCTATGGCAGTATATTTGCAACTCAAAAAAAATGAAAATATTTAAAAGCAAAGTAAAAATGACAGACGATACCACCAAAATTAACGAGATACCGGAAACTGAATCACCGGAATTAACAATATCGCCGGAAGAATCTGCTGAAAGCAAAAAAGAATCGAAAAAAGATAGGACTCATAAAAAAACAAAAAATGAAGAACAACTTGAAAAAGTTGAAATCGAGTTATTGGAGTTAAAAGACAAACACATACGCTTACAGGCAGAGTTCGATAATTACCGGAAACGGACCTTGAAAGAACGGATGGAACTTTTAAAAACAGCCAGTGAAAGTCTTTTAGTGAATATCCTGCCGGTAATTGATGATTTCGACCGTGCCATGCAAACCTTGGATTTGGTGGAAGAAGAAAGTCATTTGAAAGATGGGGTAAATCTGATTTACACCAAATTTCAGGAATTTTTAAAACAAAACGGAGTCAGGGAAATTGATGCAAAACAGCAGGATTTTAATACCGATTTGCACGACGCCATAACAAAAATACCAGCTCCAACAGAAGAATTGAAAGGCAAAAATGTTGATGTGATTCAAAAAGGTTATTATCTGCATGACAAAGTAATACGACATTCCAAAGTAGTTATAGGCGAATAAGCCTGAATATATTTGAACAAAATGACAAAACGCGATTTTTACGAGATTCTGGGTGTTAGCAAAACAGCAGGTGCTGATGAAATTAAAAAGGCATACCGGCAAAAAGCTATTCAGTTTCATCCCGACAAAAATCCGGGAAATAAAGAAGCAGAAGAAAAATTCAAGGAAGCTGCTGAGGCCTACGAAATACTGAGCAGCCCGGAAAAACGTCAGAAATACGACCAGTTTGGCCATGCCGGAATGGGTGGTGGCGGCGGATTCGGTGGTCACGACATGTCGATGGACGATATCTTTTCAATGTTTGGAGATGTATTCGGGGGTGGTGGTTTTGGCGGATTTGGTGGTTTTGGCGGCGGTTCACGCAGCCGTGGTCCTCGTCAGCATCGGGGATCAGATCTTCGTGTAAAAGTTGTTCTCAATTTGGTTGAAGTATTAAACGGAGTAGAGAAAAAAATCAAGGTGAAAAAGTACGTTCCCTGCACGCATTGTCATGGTTCAGGTGCGCAGGGCGGATCATCGTTTTCAAATTGTTCAACCTGCAAAGGCTCCGGACATGTTACCCGCATACAGAATACTTTGCTCGGACAGATGCAAACCACTTCAGCCTGCCCGACTTGCGGTGGTGAAGGACAAATCATCACCAATAAATGCGTTCATTGCCAGGGAGAAGGAGTTGTTCGGGATGAAGAAGTGATCAGCATCCGTATTCCTGCAGGCGTTGGTGAAGGAATGCAGTTGAATGTAGCCGGAAAAGGAAATGCAGGAAGACGCAGCGGTGTCAATGGAGATCTTTTTGTGGTTATTCACGAAGAAGAGCATCAGGAACTGATTCGCGATGGCAATAACCTGATTTATAATCTTTTTATTACTTTCCCTGAAATAACTCTGGGAGTGACGAAAGAAATTCCGACAGTAGATGCCAAAGTAAAAGTAAAAATTGAGTCAGGAACTCAACCTGAAAAAATTCTGCGTCTGCGTGGAAAGGGATTACCCGATGTGAATGGTTACGGGAAAGGCGATTTGTTAGTCCGTGTTCATGTTTGGATACCTAAAAAAGTAAACTCCGATGAACGAAAACTTCTCGAAAAACTTCAGTCTTCACCGAGTTTTTTGGAAGGACCTGACCAATCGGACAAGAACTTGTTTGAGAAAATGAGAGATATTTTTGATTAGAAGAGTACAGCAATTCAATTAAATAAAAAATGCCGGAAGCTTGAAATATCAAACTTCCGGCATTTCTATTATTTATAGATTTCTAAAGAATCCAGTGCCGCCTTATATCTTCGGGCATTTTCATTGTGACCGGAAAGATTTTTAGAAAAATTATGGTATCCTGAAAAATCCTGCCGGGCGCACATATAGATATACGGAGTTTTGGTGGCATGCAATACAGCCTCGATACTTGAAATTTCAGGAAAATTAATCGGGCCAGGTGGCAATCCCGGATATTTATAGGTATTGTACGGAGAATCAATTTCCAAATGACTTTTCAGCACCCGTTTGATACGAAAGTTACCCAAGGCAAACTTCACCGTAGGATCGGCTTGCAAAGGCATTCCACGTTTAATACGGTTAATGTACAATCCTGCCACAGTAGGCTTTTCATCCTTTTTGTTGGTTTCTTCCTGAACAATTGAAGCCACCGTCATGACTTCTTCAGGTGTTAATCCTAATGCTGTAGCTTCATTTTTCCTTCCTTCATTCCAGAAGCGTTTGTATTCCATCGACATGCGTTCCAGGAACTGATCAGCCGTAGTGGTCCAGTAAAACTCATAGGTATTTGGAATAAACATACAATGGAAATTACTTTCAGTAAACCCATACTTTTCGTGAATCAACGGATCTGAAAATTTACGAAGAAGTTCAACCGAATCGGGCTCAATGTATTTCGAAACCGCACCAGCCAACTCATTAATGAACCGCAGATTATTGAAGGTAACCTGAACAGGAATCTGATTTCCTGATCTCAGCATATTTAATATCTCATTCGTGTTCAATCCTTTATCGAGCAAATACTTACCTGGCTTTATCGCCTGAGGATATTTTTTCCGCTGGGCAACCCAGTCGAAAGCTACATAATCCATGATGATGTCATGTTTTTTCAAACTGTCGATAACCTGTTCGTAGGTAGCATTCAAAGGAATCTTGATACTTCCGGGACTCAGAATGTTTGGTTCAAAAATGTAACTGTAAATTTGATAACCGCGAAAACCTGCGATTGAAAGTGCAACTACAAAAACAATAACGATCCATTTATTCACACGGGGGAATAGCATAAGCTTACTTTTCTTAATAATATCCATCAACTTCTGAATTTTTTGCATAAAAATAATCATTTCAATCAAAGAACCTAAACCAAGACCAAATGCCTGATGGAATGTTTGTATTCTTTTCCTTAAATTCAATAAGAAAGGGATACGACCTTCCGCAGTTTGTCTGAATTTGCGTATTTTAGCTGCCCAATACACAAAATCAAAACCGTTTAATATGCATCGGGTTAATTTAGCTGAAAACATCTATTATGTGGGATTTAATGATCGCAAAACCCACCTTTTTGAAAATATTTGGCCAATCCCTAAGGGGATTTCATACAATTCATATCTCATTGTTGATGAAAAAATAGCACTCATTGATACCGTCGAACGTTCGTATATTGACGATTATCTCGAACAGATTGCTATTTTAACCGATGGTCGTCCGGTGGATTACCTCGTTATCAACCACATGGAACCCGATCATTCCGGAGCGTTAAGAGCAGTTATTTCACGATATCCAAACATCACGTTGGTAGGGAATAAAAAGACTTTCGAAATCGCTTCCAACTTTTATCAGGTTGACCATAAAGTCCTTGAAGTATATGACGATTCGGAACTTTCGCTCGGAAAACATAAATTGCAGTTTACTACCATTCCGATGGTTCATTGGCCTGAAACCATGACGACCTACGAAACAACCAGCGGAGTAATCTTCACAGGCGATGCCATGGGAAGCTACGGAACCCTCGATGGCGGAATTTTTGACGACGAACTGGACTATACGCAATATGAGGAAGAAATCGTCAGGTATTTTTCGAACATTGTAGGAAAATATTGCCCGCATACGCAGCGTGCTTTGAAGAAAATAGCCAAGTACGATATTAAAATGATTGCCGCCACCCATGGAATGATCTGGAGGTCGCACATCGACTTTATTCTGGATAAATACAACAAACTCAGTACCTATCAAACTGAACCTGGAGCCGTGGTCGTTTATGGTTCGATGTACGGCAATACAGCCAAGATGGCCGAAATTATTGCTCGTCAACTGGCTGTTAGAGGCATAAAAAATATCCGGGTTTACGATTCTTCCAAAACACACCCATCATTCATCATCAGCGATATATTTAAATATAAAGCGCTCATTTTAGGCAGCGCCGCATACAACAATGCGATGTTTCCTACTATGGAAACGCTGTTAACCACCATAAAGCACATGGGAATCAAGAATCACCTGCTTGGGATTTTTGGCTCGTTTAGCTGGAATGGTGGCGGAGTAAAAAACCTTCAGAAATTTGCTGAAGAAATACAATGGGAAGTTGTAGGAGATCCACTGGAAGAAAAAGGCGCAATGAAAGCTGATCATTTCTATCGCTATGTCGATCTGGCAAATTCCATTGCTGACAAACTGCTGAATGAATAGTTAATTATCGATTTTTAAAAAGTCCGGGCTCTACTTTGAATGGAACCCGGACTTTTTATTTGATTTTCATTCTGAAATATTGTGAATAACTATTTCTGCTTTTCCCATGAATTCCCATTAAGGAAAATATCTTTGCAGGCTAAAATTTTAAATTTATGCAAACCTGGTTCGAGTGTAAAGTAAAATATGTGAAAGTTGACGACGACGGCCGTGAACGCAAAGTAAATGAAGTATATCTGGTTGATGCCGTTACATTTACCGATGCGGAAACACGTATCATTCAGCAAGTTCAGACCATGGTTCGTGGTGAATTCGTGGTAGACAATATCAAAAAATCGAACATCATCGAAATTTTTCCACACGAAGTGGGTGAATGGTGGTACAAAGCAAAAATCGGGATTGTTACCATCGACGAAAAAGCCGGAAAAGAAAAGAAAATCAATAATTACTTCCTTGTAGCCGCAGACGACATCAAAGAGGCACTTCAGCGCCTGGAAGAAGGACTTTCGTATGTTTTGGTTCCATACCAAACCACCTCCATCGCTATTTGCAACATCATCGACGTTTTCCCTTACTTCGAAGACAAGGTGAATAAAGCCATTCCATCGAATCTGAAACCGTTGGCGCAGGTTACCCAAAAGCCGGTTTTTAAAGATGAAGATCTGGATGAAGTCTATTCTTCTGAGGAAGATGACAAAGAAGAAACTGACAGCAAGGAATAAATAGGGAAAGCACAAAATTAAAATCATTGTTAGTTGTTCGACCCCATTGACAAAAACAACAACTAACAATGATCTGTAAAATGAATAGTATCATTCAAAACGGTTCTAATTCATGATATGAATTTGAACCATGACTTTACCTATACCGCTTTCAACGTAGATTTTTTCAGTTTTATCATCACTTTATAGAAATTGAACTTATCGCGCATCCCTGGATCAAATTCATAGTAAGCATTCGCAATGCGGCAAATGTCTTTTACTTCTGAGTAAATAGCATTTATTTCCCGTTTCAGATCGGCACTTAACTGGTCTTTTCCATAAGAAATATCAAAACAATTTTTTAGCTCAGCCAGTTTTTCCTTGTACGATAGCAACCGATCCAGCAGAATGTGATCCATTCCGCGGGCAAGCACGATTTGCTGTAATTCAGGAGTCATGTTCCGGCGAAAAGTTGCCATCATTTTATACAAACTAAAATGATCACCGTTTTTTGCATCACTGTAGTAGTCAACATAACCCAAACTGTCAAAAGTCTGGTTTATGAAAGTTTTGTCGTGATGAAAATCCACCTTCATTTCGGCACGAAATACACTGATGTCTTTTAAAGATGCGATCATTAAGTCGTAGAACTGACCATTTTTTTCCAGATGGCCGACAAGTGTTTCGTGCGTAAAATACTGGTTTATAATCCCTTCAATTCTTTCCTTTAGGTTCCCGGCATATTCCGGCGACCAATTGCGTCTGATTGAAGAAAGTTCGTAGATGTTCTCGCTGAATGATTGAGCGATCTTTCTGCAAGTCAAAATCGTTGCAGTTCCGGTTAAGCAAGTTGATATGACATTCATAGTAGAAAGTTTTAAAAATGAATATCAAAAAATACGATTTTTTATTTTGAAAAACCATGTCTAAAGTCTTTATTATCAAGAAATGTTGAATAATATTTCCGCCATACTTTCAGTTTATAGAATGAAAAGAACTTGACACAAAATGTGGAAGTCGATAGGTCCTTTTGAAAGCTCCAGTTCTGCAAAAAATAAATCCTGACCAGGTTTTATACCGATCAGGATTTATAAATTCTATACTTTGAATAATCTAAAATTAGCTGTTTTTTGCTATTCGTTTGCGATCATGCTCTTTCAAATTAATTTTACGCATCCGAATTGAAAGTGGAGTCACCTCTACAAATTCGTCGCTTTTGATATATTCCAGGGCTTCTTCCAAACTGAACCGGATTGGAGTAATCAATCTCATTTTTTCATCGGTACCTGAAGCACGCATGTTGGTCAGTTTTTTTGGTTTCGTCACGTTGATGGTTAAATCATCTGCGCGTGTATTCTCACCAATAACCTGTCCTTCATAGATTTCCTGAGCCGGATCAATAAAGAAAGAGCCGCGATCTGAAAGTTTACTGATTGAATATGCAAATGCAGTACCGGTTTCGAGAGCAACTAATGAACCGTTATTCCGGATATCGATAGGTCCTTTGTAAGGTTGATATTCGGTAAAACGATGATTCATCACCGCTTCGCCGGCAGTTGCAGTCAGCATATTGGTACGCATACCAATAATTCCCCGTGACGGAATAATAAATTCAAGATGAATACGATCGCCCTTTCGTTCCATGGTCTGCATTTCACCTTTGCGTTGCGAGGCCATTTCAACCACTTTTCCTGAATATTCTTCAGGTACGTCAACGTGCATTTCTTCGATCGGCTCACACTTTTCGCCATCGATTTCTTTATATAAAACCTGTGGCTGACCAACCTGTAGTTCGTAACCTTCCCGGCGCATGGTTTCAATCAAAATGGATAAATGAAGTACACCACGTCCGTAAACAGTATAAGAATCGGCTGAATCGGTAGGAAGAACCCGTAATGCAAGGTTCTTTTCCAATTCCTTTTCCAAACGGTCTTTCAAATGGCGCGAAGTCACATATTTACCTTCTTTTCCGTAGAATGGAGAATTATTGATTGTGAATAGCATACTCATAGTAGGCTCATCAACTGCAATCGGCTCCAAGGGTTCCGGATTTTCATAATCGCATACCGAATCGCCGATGTCGAAACCTTCAATTCCAACCATGGCGCATATATCTCCGGAAATCATACTTTCAACCTTCTGACGACCCAAACCAGTAAATGTATGGAGTTCTTTAATCCGGGTTCTTTTTATTGAACCATCGCGCTTCACCAACGAAACATTCATGCCTTCCTTGATTTCACCACGATGAATACGGCCAATTGCAATACGGCCTACATACGATGAATAGTCAAGAGAAGTAATCAAAACCTGAGGGGTCCCCGGATTTGCAACCGGACCCGGAATATATTTGATAATGGCATCGAGTAAAGCGACAATGTTGTCAGCAGGTACTTTCCAGTCATCCGACATCCATCCTTGTTTGGCTGAACCGTAAACAGTTGGGAAATCCAACTGCTCTTCTGTTGCATTTAAACTATACATCAGGTCGAAAACCTGTTCGTGAACTTCTTCCGGACGACAATTTGGTTTATCAACCTTATTCACCACAACAATTGGTTTCAGGCCTAAAGCCAAAGCTTTTGACAGCACAAAACGGGTTTGAGGCATAGTGCCTTCGAAAGCATCTACCAAAAGTAAAACACCGTCAGCCATATTCAACACCCGTTCAACTTCACCACCAAAATCGGCATGGCCAGGCGTATCAATGATGTTAATCTTAACATCCTTATATATTACTGATACATTCTTTGCAAGAATTGTAATTCCTCTTTCGCGCTCCAAATCGTTGCTGTCAAGAATCAACTCTTGTTTCTTTTCGTGTTCTTTAAAGATGTTACAAAAATAGATCATCTTGTCGACCAATGTGGTTTTCCCGTGGTCGACGTGGGCAATAATAGCAATGTTTCTAATCTTCTGCATAGTTTCCAAAAATGAAGGCGCAAAGATAGCCGATTAATCCAATCAAAATTGGTTTTACGACTACCCGGAGGTTAAGTTTGTGTAAATACTACTATTTTAACAATTTAGGTGCATTAAAACGCAAAACAGAGGATTCACTGATCCGGATTTTTAGCCATTTTTACAACTTTTTAGTATTCTTTTCCTGAAAAAAGGGCTATCAATGTTCGCTCTGATAATCTAATTAAGGTGTTACAAAAAGTCAATTTATCCTTTTTAGCAATGAGTATTTGAATTCAAATTCCATGGGGCTAATAATAAAAAGAGACTGTCTTTACCTTTCGAGACAGCCTCCTTTTATATTTGAAATTTTGAAAGAAATCTAATTCTTGTCGAGAATCAACTTTTTGACTATTTGGTTCCCATTAATTTCCAAAGTTACCAGATAGGTTCCACTGACCAGTTTCGAAAGGTCGAGCTTGATTTGTTCCGATGGGATGTATTCTTTTCTGAACACTTCACTACCAGTGAGACTTCGTACAACGACTTCAGAATTCATTTTTTGTGAACCACTCACATCCAGTATTACTTCTCCCTTACTCGGATTTGGATACATTTCTACATCAAAACTATCCGGCAATTCTAATATTCCTGTTGAAATACTATCGGATTTGTAATCAAATCCTGAATGAACAACGATATTTCCGACGGACAATAATTGTTGGGCTGTAGTTTTACCAGTCCACTTACTGGAATAAAGAAGTAGGTTTCCATCCAAGAGAGTAATAGCGATGTCATCATTGGTACCCTGCTCTCCACGATCTGTAACTTTAACCTGAAGTTGAAGATTTCCGCCTAAACTTTCTCCGGTACTTAAATTCTTCAAGCTTGCTTTTGAAGTGAATACACCGGTTTTTGAATCCGAATTTGACGAATTAACACCTAATGAAGTCATTGAATTAGTCTTAATTTGGTACAGTTGGATTTGATCACCAATTTTCTTACGGAAGATAATATTCATTCCCCCCTGTAAATTAGCGCCAGCCTTATTGAATTTTACCTGGAATCCAAAATTTGTTTTTTGACCTGGTGTCGAAGCATAGGTACCGGACGAAAGCGTTGGTTTGATATCCCCACCTCCGGCAATAAAGTCACCTACAGGTTTGTAAACAGTTACAACCGTTTGATCTTCTCCGGTATAATAACAGTCAGCCAATACTTTTACGTCATAAGATACAAAATCTGCACTTCCAATATCTGCTAACCATTTATATATCACTACACCGGTTGACAAATCGCCAGAATTAATTAATTGAGGAGTTATTGGACCAATGATAAGATTTCCAATTTTGAATGAGACACAAGCACGTCGCACATCTCCTTTCAAACCGGGAGAGTCTGCCACAGAATGTATTACTGCCCGTAATTCAACAGTTGCTTTTGAAGATGTTGAACTTTGGGTTGCCTGAATTTCACTTCCGGCATATTCAACAAGCATATTTTCCTGCGTTATTGTCAATGATGTAGTTTTATCCTGAATATCGTAGGACAGATTAGTACTGATAAAATGCGCCAAAACGGTATGGTTTCCAGGTGCCATTTGCCCATTCGATGGTGATGTTGGAAACTCAACTAACGGATAACTCACTGTTGCAGTTCCATCTGATCCGATAGGAACAGATGCACCCATTGCCTGGGTTCCGACATAGAAAGTGACTTTTCCACCGGCATTACCTCCATTAGTGCAGTTCCACGGTGAAATAGTAGCTTTAAATTTAACCAAATCGCTGTATTGCTGCGAAACCGGATCCACTGATACAGTAGTAATTGTTTTTATTTTATCCACAATCACCTTAAAACTACCGGTGGCTGAGTTTGAGCATCCATCAGATGCTGTCCAAACAACTGTAGTCTCACCAAAATTTAGTTGTACACCGGCAAGAGTTCCTGAGCCGCTTCCTGAAGTTGCTCCTGACAATTGATAGATAAGAAAAACATTACCGGAACAATTATCTGTTGCTGCTACGTCAAACTCCTTACCTTTTGCGGTATAAGAACATTGACCGGCATCAGTAAACGGAATCCTTACCGGTAATGAAGGAACTCCTGAAATCACAGGTGGAGTATTGTCATTTACAGTAATCGACTGGCTGACACTGCTGGAATTACCACAAGCATCGGTAAAGGTCCAGCTGCGTAAAATTGTAAAATTATTTGCGCACGTACCCGCAGTAACTTTATCAACAGGAATTGCTGTTATGTTTCCATCACAATGATCAATTGCAGTTAAATTAACCGGAGCCGGCACATCGCCAGCGCACTGAACAAGAACGTTCGCCGGTGCTGATGGCGCAGTCGGTGGAGTATTGTCATTTACAGTAATCGACTGGCTGACACTGCTGGAATTGCCACAAGCATCGGTAAAGGTCCAGCTGCGTAAAATTGTAAAATTATTTGCGCAAGTCCCCGGAGAAA
>JBAWZG010000163.1:0-10553 GCA_037143155.1 Bacteroidia bacterium | reverse complement strand
ATTTTTTCATATTAATCGCGTTTTTTACAAATTAATGATTTTTAACTTTTTTTACTCTCCTGCGTTTTATGTGCGTTTTTCTTCAATTACCCATTATATTTTAGGCACATTCTTGAATTAATTGTAAATATTTATGCAATTACCTATTTATTTATACCACAATTTTATTTTTTATATATTTTTGCTATGTAATTATTTCAAAGATTAAAAGATAACAGGCAAAAACAAATTATAAACTTTTAAAATTTTCAATTATGGCACAATTTAGATTTAGAGCCCTTGAAGAGGTTCTTACCAGAAAACCGATCGAAGTAAAGCGCGAAGAAAATCTGGTTTCAGATTTTTATGGCATGAATGTTTTCGATCGCCCAAAAATGAAGAAGTATCTTTCGAAAGAGGCCTTCAAAGCAGTAATTGATGCGATTGACCATGGTACTCCTGTCGACCGTAAAATGGCAGATCAGGTTGCACAGGGAATGAAATCATGGGCTTTGGAAAATGGGGCAACACACATTACTCACTGGTTTCATCCTTTGACCGATGGTACAGCCGAAAAGCATGACGCCTTTATTGTTCATGGTGAAAATGGCTCTGTTGTTGAGACTTTATCAGGGTCAATGTTGTCACAGCAAGAACCTGACGCTTCTTCTTTCCCAAGTGGAGGCATCCGCCAGACCTTTGAAGCCCGTGGTTATACAGCATGGGATCCTTCTTCTCCGGCCTTTATCGTTGACAATACTTTGACTATCCCGACCATCTTCATTTCTTATACCGGTGAAGCACTCGATTATAAAACACCTTTATTAAGAGCGATTGCTGCTGTTGACAAAGCTGCCACAGAAGTTTGCCAGATGTTCGATAAAAATGTAAGCAAAGTCAATGCAAACTTAGGCTGGGAACAGGAATACTTCCTTATTGACGAAGCTTTATACATGGCTCGCCCTGACTTAATGTTGACCGGACGTACTTTGATGGGACATTCTGCTTCGAAAGATCAGCAGTTGGATGACCACTATTTCAGTTCAATTCCGACCCGCGTTTTCCGTTTCATGGAAGATCTGGAAAATGAAGCTTTCAAATTGGGAATTCCTGTAAAAACCCGTCACAACGAGGTGGCACCAAACCAATTTGAACTTGCTCCGATATACGAAGAACTGAATCTGGCCAATGATCACAATCAAATGATTATGGACCTGATGAAAAAAATCGCCCGTCGTCATAATTTTGCGGTTCTATTACATGAAAAACCATTCGCAGGGATCAACGGATCTGGTAAACACAACAACTGGTCACTTTCTACCGATACAGGTGTAAACTTGTTTTCACCAGGAAAGAATCCAAAATCAAACTTACAATTCCTAACTTTTGTAATCAACACTCTGAAAGCATTGCATGTGAATCAGGATTTGTTGCTTGCCAGCATCATGAATGCTCCAAACGCACACCGCCTGGGAGCAAATGAAGCTCCACCAGCGATTATTTCAGCTTTTCTCGGAACCGAAATCAGCAAGATGTTGGATGTAATGGAAGAATCTGTTGTTGATCGCAAAATGACTCCGGACGAAAAAACTGCCCTTAAATTAAATATTGGCCGTATCCCTGAAATTATTTTGGACACTACTGACCGTAACCGTACTTCACCATTTGCATTTACAGGCAACCGTTTTGAATTCCGCGCGGTAGGCTCTTCTGCAAACTGTGCTGGCGCAATGATTGCTTTAAATACGGCTATTGCTGATCAGTTAGTTAAATTTAAAATTGACGTTGATGTTTTGATTGAAGCTGGCGTTAAGAAAGACGAAGCTATTTTCCAGGTACTGAAAAAACTGATCATCGAATCAAAAGATATCCGTTTCAACGGAAATGGTTACAGCGAAGAATGGAAAGCTGAAGCCAAACGTCGCGGTTTAACAAACATCTCAAGTGTCCCAACAGCATTGGAAGCATATGAAGACAAACGTGTTGTTGAGATGTTCGGAAAATCAGGGGTATTGAGCGAACGCGAAATTGAAGGTCGTGTTGAAGTTGAACTTGAAAAATATACAAAAAAGATCCAGATTGAAGCGCGCGTTTTGGGTGATTTGGCCAGTAACCACATTGTTCCTACTGCAATTGAGTATCAGACCATGTTGCTCGAAAATGTAAAAAACCTCAAAATCGTTTTCAATGCAGAAGAATATGCTTCACTGGCCGAAGGTCGTCTGGAACTAATCCGCGAAATTGGTGGACACATTTCTTCAATTAAGTTGAAAGTAAAAGAGATGATCGAAGCCCGTAAAGTGGCCAACACGATCGATTCTGAGAAACAAAAAGCATTTGCGTATGAAGCCAATGTGAAACCTTTTCTGGAAGACATCCGCTATCATATTGATAAACTTGAATTAATCGTTGACAACGAGTTGTGGCCATTGCCAAAATACAGAGAATTACTGTTTGTAAGATAGTATTTCACAGCGATATTATTACGAAAAGCTTCCGGAGAAAACCGGAAGCTTTTTTTGTCCTGAAAAATTCACACATTTATTGCATTTCAGCATACTTTAAATAAACCTTTTCCGTTTTTTTAGAATGGTTATAAAATGGTTACTTTTACTGCCCAATGTGATATTTTAAGATGAAGAACCCGGCTTTTCCAAGGATATTTTTATTTCTGCTGATTGTTTTATTTGGCTCCTGTTCTGCCCGCAAATACATGGAAACAGGGAGCAAGTCTTTCGAAATCGGAGAATATTTTCAGGCCATTGAAAAATACAGAAAGGCTTACCGCAGCCCGAAACTTGCATCTGAAAAACCAGAAATGGCTTTTCGGATTGGCGAATCATATTATAAATTAAGCGATTTTGCCAAGGCATCCGTCTGGTATAAAAATGCAATTAAGCGCAATTGTTCCGAACCCCTTTGTATGCTTCATTATGCCGATTGCTTAAGAGCAACCCAAAAGTACGAGGATGCAATTACCTGGTACCAAACCTATTTGGGAGTTAAACCTGACGACGTACTTGCCAAGAATGGCCTTGAATCGAGTAAAATAGTCAGCGGATGGCTTGATCATCCAAATCGGTATATGGTCAATGTGGTCAAGGAATTAAATTCAAAAGATAATGATTATTGCCCTGTTTTTGTTGCCGGTCGCGACAATGAAGTAATTTTCACTTCGACCCGCGAAGTCGTAACAGGAAGACGGAAAAGCAACATCACCGGCACCCGTTTTGCCGATCTATTTACCAGCAAATTCCTGGTTCAGAAACAAAAATGGGAAATACCCAAATTGCTTGAAGAAAATAACCTGATCAATACAGCAAGCGATGAAGGAGCGGCAACACTTTCGGATAACGGGGATCTAATGATTTTTACACGTTGCATTTATGATAAAACAAAAGACAAGGGTGCCGAATTATTTTCGGCCAACCAGTCGAGAGGCGAATGGTCGGAACCCAATGCAATTGAACTGGTAGGCGACAGCATGATCGCAGCGCATCCGTCGCTGAGTGCCGACGGCACTCAACTTTATTTTGTATCCGATAAAATTGGCGGCTACGGAGGCAAAGATATCTGGGTCTCATCAAGTAAAGGCGGAAAATACAATAAGCCGGAAAACCTTGGTCCTGAAATCAATACACCAGGCGATGAAGAATTCCCTTTTATCCGTGAAAACGGTGATTTATACTTTTCTTCCAATTACCTGCCTGGAATTGGAGGATTAGACATTTTCAAGGCTGTGAAAGATGACAAAGGCAAATGGAAAGTTGAAAATATGAAAGCCCCGATCAACTCGCCGGGTGACGATTTTGGAATTGCCTTCATTAAAGGTGAAGTTGAGAAAGGATTATTTTCTTCGAACCGGAAAGGGTCAAAAAGCGATGATATTTATTCATTCTACCTTCCTCCAAAGGTTTTCAATGCTTCCGGTGAAGTGTCCAATAAAGATACCAAACAGAAAATTGACGGGGCTATGATCCGGATTATCGGTACAGATGGAACCAACCTGAAGATGCGAGCCGATGGCGGACGTTTCCAAATGAAGTTAAAACCTGAAACCGACTATGTTTTTGCTGCTTTTAAAGATGGGTACCTCAACGATAAGGTAAAAACTTCGACCAAAGGCCTCGACGACAGCAAGGAATTTCACTTCCAGTTTAGCCTGGCACCTACTGATGAACCGATCAAGGTAAACAACATTAATTATGCCTTCGGAAGCTACGATATTACCGAAGAATCCAAGGCCGCCCTCGACACGGTGGTTCAATTGCTTACTGCAAATCCAACCATTACCATTGAACTCATGGCACATACCGACTTTGTTGGCAGCGACAAATTCAACTCCGAACTTTCGCAAAAACGTGCCCAGTCAGTAGTTGATTACCTGATTTCAAAAGGTATAAGTTCAGCAAGACTGGTAGCCAAGGGATACGGCGAAACCTGGCCAAAGAAAGTAACCAAGGCACTCGCCAAACAATATGACTTCCTGAAGAAGAATGACGAGCTTAATGAAGAATTCATTATGAAGCTCACTCCCGAACAACAGGAAATTGCCAAAATGCTCGACCGACGAACGGAATTCAGGGTTTTGAGCAACGATTTCCATGAATAATACCCAATTATTATTTTTTAATGTAGGTGAAATTTTCTATATTTATTGAACAGAAGGAATTCTACGGAGTTTTGACGTTTGTTAAGATAGATTTAAATTTTATAAAACCCTATACTTATGAAGATTTTATACTTTTCCTTTCAATCCATCAGATGGATTGCTATTCTGTTTTTTTCACTTTTCATTTCCTCTAAATTAGTAGCACAGTCAACCATTTCTTCAACATCTTCCGGAGGAGTTTGGAATTCTGCAGCAACCTGGGAGGGCGGAGTAGTCCCAACGGCATCCAATCATGTGATTATTAACGGGCCGGTTAACCTTAACGGCGATTTTACATGCAGCAATATTACTATCAGTTCAGCCGGGTCGATTCGAAACCAATATGGTTATAGTCCAACCTTTACCATAAATGGCAAAATGACCAATAATGGAACCGTAATTAAAAATCCGGACGGATATTCGTTTTACCTGAGTATTTTAGGTGACCTTGAGAATAATGGCACCTGGGCACCCGACCAAACCACATGGTTGGGAAATAATAACCAGCGAATTAAAGAGGCTTCCGGAAAAAGTTTGAACGGATATCTGCTAACCACTGATTCTATTGGAGAAATCATTCTTGACAGCGACGTGTCACTTTCAGGAAACGCCTGGGACATGAATACTTGCCACCTGACAACCAACGGATTTAACTTATTGACCAAGAATTGTATTTTAAACTATGGGAAAATCTTCTGCAATAATTCTTTGATTTTAAAAAATACGGCCATAGCCTCAATGACCTTCAGCGGGAATTACTCGTTAGACGGAAAAGTGCGGGCTCGTGGAGATAATGTTTTTAACGGGACAGTTACCGTTTTGGATACCCTGTTAAACGAATATGGCTACAGCCCAACCGTAACATTTAACGCTGAAATCATCAACAATGGTAAAATAATTAAAAATCCTTCAGGCTATTCATTTTACCTGAATGTATTGAATAACATCGAAAACAAAGGAGTTTGGGCACCCAATCAGACCACTTTTTTAGGAAAATCGGACCAAACCATTAAGCAAACTTCAGGGAAAAGTTTCCAGGGATATTTTCTAACTACCGATACGCTGGGTCAGATAAAACTGGGTAGTGATGTGACATTCGACAGCAATACCTGGGATTGGAATAAGTCAAAGCTTCTCACCAATGGATACAAACTCACCACCGTGAATTACCAGCTTAACAATGGAACTATCATTTCGAACGATAACCTGATATTGAGAAATACCGGAATTGCGACGATGACTTTCAATGGAAATTACAAAATCGACGGAAAAGTCGGCGTTCAGGGAAACAACATTTTCAATGGTATTGCAACAATCCTTGACACGCTGAACAACCAATATGGTTACAGTCCGGGCTTAACGGTAAATGGCAAAATCATCAACAACGGTGTAATCATCAGCAACCCCAGAGGGTACTCATTTTACCTGGATATTCTAAATGACATCGAAAACAATGGGAAATGGGCTCCGAATCAAACTACACTCTCAGGGACATCCGACCAGATTATCAAGCAGTCGGCAGGAAAAAGCTTTCAGGGATATTTTTTAACAACCGACACCCTGGGACAAATTGTTCTGGGCAGCGATGTGACTTTCAGTGGCAATAAATGGGATATGACAAAGTCAAAAATTCAGACCAACGGATTTAACCTGACAACACTGAACTATCAACTAACGAACGGAATCATTCAGTCGAACAATAACCTGATTTTGAGAAATACGGGAATTGCAGCAATGACACTGAACGGCAATTACCGGCTTGGCGGGAAAGTGGGTGTTCAGGGAGACAATGTTTTTAATGGCATGGTCACCATTCTCGACACTTTGTTTAATCAATACGGGTACAGCCCGAGTTTAACTGTCAATGGCAAAATAATCAACAACGGAACGATAATCAGCAATCCGGCAGGTTATTCATTTTACCTGAATATTTTAACCGATATCGAAAACAATGGCAAGTGGGCACCGAGTCAAACCACATTTTCAGGGAAAACCGATCAGCGCTTAAAGCAAAGTTCAGGCAAAAGTTTTCAGGGGTACCTGCTGACTACCGATAGTATTGGCGACATAATACTCGATAGCAATGTCTTGTTCGACGGAAACACCTGGGATTTGAATAAATGCCAGATCCAAACGAATAAATTCAAATTATTAACTCGGAATAATTTTCTGAGCGGAGGAAAAATCCTATCGAATGACACCCTGATTTTAAGTAACAGCCGGATTGCCGGAATGACTTTTAACGGAGATTATAAAATCGGCGGGAAAGTAGGTATTCAGGACGGAATCCGGTTTAATGGCACTGTAACCGTTTTAGACACCTTATACAACCAATATGGGTATAGTCCAACCCCAGTCTTTGCCGGAAAACTGATTAACGACGGAACAATATCCAGTAATCCCGGAGGATACAGTCTTTCATTAAGTACCTACGGGAACCTTGAAAACAACCACAAAATGAGTGTTTCCAACATTTACCTCATGGGCACTAACGACCGGACGATTTCAGGACGAAATGCCATTGCAACCACCGGAAATTTTTATGTTGACAATGCCGTCAATCTTGTCGGGGACAATATCTTCCCCAACCTCAATTTCACCGCAAATCCCCCCGCAAGTTGCACAATAAAGCCAGGAGCAACCTTGACACTGACATTTCTGCCCAATACAAGCAAACTTAAAAACTATGGTCGCATAACCGTTGTTCAGGATGTAGATAATGCCGCTAACAATACCTACAATTATTATGCAGCTTCAGCTTCAACCAAGGCAAAAACGATAGTCAACAAACTTACCATAGATAATTACGGCAATCAGCAACATCCCACGGCAACCGGAACTATTAACACATGGTGGCGACTGAGAAATATCCCACAGGTTTTCAACGACACGCTTAACTGGCTGAAGTTAACCTATCTGGATGACGCACTGAATGGCAACCTTGAAGATTCGATTAAGGTTTTCCATTCGCCGAATGCCGGATTGAGCTGGAAACGGATTAAAAAGGGCTATACCATCGACAAAGTCAACAACTTGGTTACCATTAACAATGCACCATCTTTCGGGCATTATCTGTTGTCATCTTCTGCTCTTGGAATTACCAGTTTTCAGCCTTTGGTTGAGTCAGCAGAACCACGATTTGGAGGAAATACCGGGCAACTAACCATGTATCTTTTTGGTGCAGGATTCAAAACAACAAGCACAATCAAACTTAAATTAACCGGACAAAATGATATTCCGGCAGATACCACTTATTTAACTGATGTACTGGGAGAATCGATGCTCGCCCAGTTTGATCTTAAAAACAAAGCACTGGGTACTTATGATGTCATTATTGAGACTCCGGGCGAGCCAACACTGACACTTCCGGCTCATTTCACCGTCATGACCGGAGAGCGGAGCGAACCATGGTCTACCCTATCGGGCCGCGACCGTTTCCTGATTAACCGCTGGCAAACCTTCAATATTGGTTACGGAAACACCGCCAATACCGATGCATTGGGAACGATCCTCGTTTATGTTGTGAATGATCTTCCGGGCCTCGAAGTTGATTTCCCGGATGTCAGCGTAATCCTCCCAAAAGCTTTGGTGGATATGGGTCCTGACTATACCAGGTTTGGGAATACTCCCCTTTATTATACCACCCAAACTCTTACCGGATACGAAGGTCAAACGATGAGAGTCTATCCATTTTATATTCCATATATCGCTGCCGGATCATCAAACAACGTCAGGGTAAAAGTCAGGTTGAATGGAACAGGATCATTAAAAATGGATTCATGGATTTTGGATCCGCTCTTCGAAAAAATAGATTACAATCTGAAATCAGCAGATATGCCTAATGAAGTCAGACTTTGCATTACCACTGCAGCGATGCATGCTTTTGCTAATGGAGCAACCGGCCTTCTTGAAGGAGTTGTTCCGGGAGTTGCCTGTTGGGGTGTAATTGATAAAACCGTAGACCCTGCGCAATATTTTGTAACTGAAGATATGAAACCGGAAGGTGAAACCTACGCAAACGGAAAACAAACCTGGGGAAGTTGGTTGTGGAACGGAGCTTCAATCATGGCGTCGGCAGTTCAATGCGGGGCAAGTTTTGTTCCTGTAATAGGCACAGGTGTGAGTCTGGGAATCGGATTGGTAAATATAGCCGTTGACATGAAGGATGGATATGATGCCACAGAAGGTTGCTGGCGGAAATTTAAAAAGAAATCGCAGGGCAAACTGAACAGCCGCGGTGTGACTTCATTTGATCCCAACGAAAAAGTCGGGCCACGGGGATTTACATCCGAACACTACATTTCGAAAGAAGGAAACCTGAATTACACCATTTTCTTTGAAAACAAAAGTACTGCCGGAGCTTCAGCGCTGGAAGTATTCGTAAAAGACACGCTCGATATTACAAAATTTGACTTCAAAACCTTCAGCTTTTCTTCTGTGACATTCGGTGAAACAACTTCTAAAATTCAGGAATATGCGAAAGAGTTCCAGATACTGGTCGACCTGTATCCTAAAAAGGATATCATTGTTCAGGTACATGGGGCACTCGATACCATTAAAGGAATCGTTTCGTGGGATTTCCATTCACTTGACCGTATCACCATGGAACTCACGGAAGATCCCGATCTGGGCTTTCTTCCACCCAATGTGACCGGTCCTGAAGGTGAAGGCAATGTAACCTACAGTTGCAAATTGAAAAACACAGTTGTACATGACGATTTAATCAGTAATCGTGCCTCCATTGTGTTCGATTTCAATGCACCAATCCTGACCAATACCTATACCAACCGGATTGACGACCGTATTCCTGTCAGTTTAGTTGCACCGCTATACCAGACTCAGTACGACAGCACTTTTGTGGTTTCGTGGTCGGGCAACGATTTGGGAAGTGAAATTTCCAAATACAGCATTTTCGTTTCAACCAATAACAGCGAATATATGCTTTGGAAAGTAGCTTCTGCTCCGTCGGCAGCCGATTTTATAGGAAAAAATGGAAGTACCTATAAGTTTTACTCGCTTGCAACAGATAGCATCGGGTTTACAGAAAACCGGAAATTAAGCCCCGAAGCAACAACCACCTTAGATGTGAAAGTCGGCATCAATCAGCTCAATGCAATAGGAGATCTCGTGCAGGTATTTCCAAATCCGGCAGAAAAGCAATGCAGCGTGATGTTCAACTTCCCGACTTCATCAGAAGTAAGTATTTCACTGGAAGATATTTCAGGCAAACGAATCCGGACACTTGAAAAACAAAAGTATCAGGCCGGGAAACAGGTTTCAATGCTAAACCTCAACGGAATCCCAAATGGCTTGTATTTCGTCAGACTTGACCTCAGCGGCAAAACATACCATCAAAAACTGGTAATTAAAAATTAAACCCAAAAGAATAATTCAAAAAGCCGGGCTACACTATAAGTAGTCCGGCTTTTTTGTATATTAAAGGGAAAGTCTGTTGAAGATTACTTATAAACTACTTCGTGCAACAATTTTGTGCCATACATGGTACGCATATTCATGCGAATTTCGCGGAGTTTTTTCTGATCTTCCTCATTGCCAACAACTTTCTTTTGTATCGCATCCCATTTGTCTTCATTACCTTCCATGCTGGCCATGTTCTTATACTCTACCATCAGCATAATCTGCCAATCGTCAGGGTTCGATGCTGTTCCTTCGAAAATTTTGTACGAGACAATTAATCCTTGTTTAATTGCTTCATCCTGAACCGCTTTCCAGGTGGTTTTTAAACTGTTCAAATAATCTACTCCCTGACCATTTTTAATCTGTACAAAAGATACGGTCCAGGCCGAGCCATCCTTATAAGTTCTTTCCTGAGCCATACTGTCAGTACTGATTACAACTACAAGTAACACAATCACAAATAGAATTTTTGTTTTCATAGTTTTGAAGTTTTAAATGAGTAAAA
>JBAWZG010000162.1:0-10592 GCA_037143155.1 Bacteroidia bacterium | reverse complement strand
AATTTCTTCGTCTTTTTTGCCTTTCTTTTCTTTTTCAATTTCGGCTTTCTCCAGATCTTTCACCTTCAATTCTCCTGAAATCTTTTCCAGTTCAGTGCCGATAACAGCATCACGTTCTTCAAAAATCTGTTTCACCAACGGATGCGAAGTGTTCACCACAAGGTTCAGGTTTTCAGGCATATCGCCGTAAAAACTCATTCCGCCGCCACCTTGCATCGAACTCATATCTTTCATACGCCGCATAAACTCATTGCGGGTAATCATCATCGGGAAACCGTTTTCGCCCAAATCTTTGAAATCGACAATAAAACCGTAATCTTTATTCTCCGGACAAACAGCCTTGAAAATCGGGCTCAGTTCATTTTTTTCTTCCCAACTCAGTTCATGTTTGGGTTCTTCTTTGGCAATCAGGTGCTCAGCCACGTCTGAATCAACGCGAACAAAGCGCTTGTTGCTGAATTTTTGTTCCAGTTGATTGATGAGTGGTGTTGCAAGTACGTTGTTCATTAATAAAACATCGTATCCCTTATTTTTTGCAGCCTGAACAAATGTGAATTGTTCTTCCGGATTATTGGTGTACAAATAAATCAGGTTTTTATCCTTGTCGGTTTGCTCGCCTTTGATCAGGGTTTCATATTCGTCCATGGTAAAATATTCACCATCCACATTTTTGAACAGGAAGAATTTTACTGCTTTTTCATAGAATTTTTCTTCGGTCAGCATACCGTATTCGATAAATAAACGCAGGTCATCCCATTTCGCCTCGAAATCTTCACGTGTTTCGGTAAACAACTGCTGCAGGCGGTCGGACACTTTTTTGGTAATGTGACCGCTTATTTTCTTGACATTCGAATCGCTTTGCAGATATGATCTGGAAACATTCAGCGGAATATCCGGAGAATCGAGTACTCCATGCAACAAAGTCAGAAATTCAGGAACGATGCCTTCCACCGAATCGGTTACAAAAACCTGGTTGGAATACAGCTGAATCTTGTTTTTCTGAACTTCCATGGTGTTTTTCAGTTTCGGAAAATACAAAATACCAGTCAGGTTGAATGGGTAATCCACATTGAGGTGAATGTGGAAAAGCGGATCTTCAGCCATCGGATAAAGCTGATGATAAAATTTGTCATAGTCTTCAACGGTCAGGTCAACCGGTTTTTTTGTCCATGCCGGAGCCACATCGTTGATTTGGTTATCTTCGTCGGTATCGACTTCCTTTCCATCTTTCCAGGTCGATTTTTTACCGAAAACAACCGGAACCTGAAGGAATTTGCAATATTTTGTCAGGATACCCGAAATTCGTGATTTTTCCAGAAATTCTTCCGAATCAGCATTGATGTGCATCACGATATCGGTTCCAACTTCTGCCCGTTCCGATTCTTCCAGAATATATTCCGGACTTCCGTCGCACTCCCAGCGAATGGCAGTCGCACCTTCGCGGTATGATTTGGAAATGATCTCCACCTGGCTTGAAACCATGAATGAGGAATAAAATCCGAGGCCAAAATGACCGATAATCGCATTCGCATCGTCTTTATACTTTTCAAGAAACTCTTCGGCTCCCGAGAAAGCAATCTGGTTGATGAATTTCTCAACTTCTTCGGCCGTCATCCCGATACCATTGTCAGAAACCGTGATGGTTTTCGCTTTCGGATCGATTGCTACGCTCACTTTGGAGCTTGCCATATCACCTACATATTCGCCCCGTAAAGCCAGAGTGCGTAACTTTTGGGTAGCGTCAACTGCATTCGAAATAATTTCACGAAGGAAGATATCGTGATCGGAATACAGAAATTTTTTAATGATGGGAAACAGATTATCACTGCTTACCCCAATTTTTCCTTTTTGCATTTTTATCAATTTGGTTTTACTTTCAATTTTATGTGATGGATTTTTTCAAAGACTGTACCACGGGTAAAAAATGACTTTTTGTCACCGAACCTGGCATCGAGGTCGAAATCAGCGTGACAAAAACTGATTTTATTCTGCTTTTATCTGACGGAAAGGGATAATTTTGCAGCCAAGATTTATACCATGACTACCTTAGAATCGTATTTTGATACCTTCAGGAATGAAATTGTCGGAATTAATCAGCATTTTCAATCGCCTTATGGCGAGAAAAAAATCATTTATGCTGATTGGATTGCCAGTGGCCGTCTTTACCAACCCATTGAGAAACAAATCAGTGAAACATTCGGTCCATTTGTTGGAAATACCCACTCCGAAACCAGCGAAACCGGTGCACTGATGACTCATGCCTATCATCAGGCACAGCAAATCATCAAAACTCACGTGAACGCCGGACCCAACGACATTATCATTACTGCAGGTTCAGGAATGACCGCGGTCATCAATAAATTCCAGCGCATGCTTGGCCTGAAATACTGCGGAAAGGTGAATCATACCGGTTGCCTTGCCCAGCGTGATCGGCCAGTGGTCTTCATCACGCATATGGAACACCATTCGAATCATACCAGCTGGTACGAAACCAACGCCGATGTGGTAATTGTCGATCCGGATGAAAACTTACAGGTTTCGCCGGAAAATCTCCGGATCAAACTCGAAGAATACAAAGACAGACCTTTCAAAATTGGTTCGTTTACTGCCTGTTCAAATGTTACCGGAATTCGGACTCCTTTCAGCGAACTGTCCCAAATCATGCACGAAAACGGTGGCGTAGTTTTCATTGATTTTGCTGCTTCAGCGCCATACGATGAAATGAATATGCACCCGGCTGATCCTATACAGAAACTGGATGCCATACTGTTTTCGCCTCATAAATTCTTGGGTGGTCCGGGCTCTTCCGGAGTATTGGTTTTCGACCAATCGATGTATCACAATTCGGTGCCTGATCAACCGGGTGGCGGAACGGTAGACTGGACCAACCCCTGGGGCGAATACAAATATGTTGACAATATTGAAGTGCGTGAAGACGGCGGAACTCCGGGATTTTTGCAGACTATCCGGACAGCACTTTGCATCCGTCTTAAAGAAAAAATGGGAGTTGAAAACATTCATCAGCGCGAAAATGAATTGCTTAAATTGGCGTTTGAAGGTCTTGACAGCATTCCGGAAGTAAAAATCATGGATGAAAAACACCGTAACCGGATGGGAATCATTTCATTCTATGTGGTTAAAATTCATTACAACCTTCTGGTCAAACTTCTGAACGATTTGTATGGTATTCAGGTTCGCGGTGGCTGTGCCTGCGCCGGAACTTACGGTCACATTCTGCTGGAAGTAAGTCACGAATTATCCGAAGAAATTACTCACCGGATTGATCAGGGCGATTTGTCACTGAAACCAGGCTGGGTGCGCTGGTCACTGCATCCTACAACGACCAATCATGAAGTTGAAATTTTTATTCGTGCTCTTCGGGATATCGTTGAAAATTACGAAAAGTATGCCGCTGATTATACATACTTCCCAAAGGAAAATATCTTCCGGCACCGAAATGAGAACCAATACAGCGCGATTGCAAAAGATTGGTTTAAATAAAAGCCTCCTCCTTCCCCCTCCACAAGAGGGGGTTTTGGAGACAACAATTTTTTAAGCCCATCTCTTTCTGGAGGGTTGGGTGGGGCCTATTCAGTAATCGGCAAAAACCCGAAATCCTTGCTGTACCGAAGCATTTGTGATGTATAATCTTCTTCGTAGCTGATTAATACATCGTTTGGAGTTCCGCATGGCCAGGTTTTCAGTTCATAAACAGGATTTAAAAATCCGGAATACGGAGCCAGGTCAAGCTTTTTAAAGCGTTCGAGAATTTCAGAATGCAATTCGCTGTCCACTTTTACTGCATAATTTTCAACCAGATTTCTCGCTGCATCCAGATCACCTTCCGACTTAATGCGCTGAACTTCTTTCAGGAGTTGTCCAAACAATTTTCTTAATTCCTGATAATCGTTGATTCTCACAAAAGTTTTTTCATCAGAACGAATAAATTCAACAACATTCGTTGACTTTCCGGCCTCATAAACCCATCGTGCAATTAACTGCCGGTTTCGCATGTGCGATTCTTCAATATCTTTTCCGGGTTCTATTCGGGTGAGCTGGGTCAAAAGTCCATTGCGTAAATATGCGTCAAATTCAGCTTTGGCGCCTTCGATGGATGGAACAAGTCCCAATTTGATCATTTGATTATCCATTATATAATACAAGGCAAACAGGTCGGCACGTGTTTCTTCGATGGTTGAATAATAGTTTTTCAGGATATCCAGATTTACACCTTCCTTAACTTTTCCGGAACCATGACCCAGGCATTCGTGAAGATCGGTGTGCAGGTTTCCGGCCAGGTAACCATATTGCTTAGCTCGTTCGATTTCTTCAGCAGAACCGGCAAATTCTTCGAGCATTCCATTGTTCATCGAATCGAGAAAATAAGCCCGGGTAATATTTTCAATGGTAACCGATTTGGATCCGTATCGTTCGCGAATCCATTCAGAATTAGGTAAATTGATACCGATCGGTGTGGCCGGGTAACAATCGCCACCCAGCATGGCCACATTGATTACCTTTGCGCTAACACCTTTTACTTCAGTCTTCTTAAATTCCGGAGCGACAGGCGAATGATCTTCGAACCACTGGGCATTTTCACTCAGAATTGTAGCACGTTTGGTGGCCTCAATATCTTTGTTGTTCACCAGCGATTCCCAACTTCCTTTTATGCCAAGCGGATCGCCATAAACTTCAATAAATCCATTTATGAAATCGACTTCGCCTTCCACTTCCTTGGCCCAGTCAATGCTATACTGATCGAAAAGTGCCAGATCTCCGGTAATATAATATTGTATCAGCGTTTCGATGTATTTTTTCTGAAGGTCGTTTTCGGCAAATTCAACCGATTTTTTCAGCCAGAAAACAATTTGCTCAATGGCTTTTCCATATTTGCCATCCAGTTTCCAAATCTTTTCAACTAACCGACCATCTTCTTTTACCAATGTTGAATTCAAACCAAAAGAAACAGGCTCCTCGCCAGCTGATTCTTTTATGTCAGCATAAAAAATCTCTGCTTCAGATTGAGAAACATTCTGGTAATAATTATTACTGGAAGAAACAATCAAATCCTTTTCAGAATCCAGATTCACCCGTTTACTTTCCCTTTCAGGATTAAAAATGACTTCCTTGATTTCGGTGATCAATGATTTGAATTTCATTCCTGAGGGAGTTTTAAAACTCCACCATTTGGAAAGGGAAATCAATTCATCCAGATAGGTTTCCGAAAAACCGGCCGGTATTTTCTCAGTTGAATAATGATGATGGATTCCGTTGGAAAACCATACCCTTTTCAGGTAAATTTCGAATTGTTTAAATTCAGGAGTTTCACGGTTTCCTTTGAATGTTTTCCATATATTTTCGAGTACCGACCGAATGGCCAGATTATTCCGGTTATTCTGATCCCATAAAATATCACGGCCGCAAAGTGCTGCCTGCGACAGATAATAAATGTAGATTTTCTTTTGAAGGTCAAGATTTTCGAATTCAGGCACTGAGTATCGCAAAATCTTCAAATCGGCAAATTTCTCAACAAAAACATCCATGGTATTCCTATTTATTCAGTTCTTCAAATTTTTTCTCTAATAAATCGACCCGTTTTATGGATAAGCGAAGCCAGTGGAGCATGAGTTTTTGCTTCTCCTGATCAGAAAGATGCCAGTCAATTGCAGGATTCTTGCGAAGTTCGTATGTCAGATGATGCAATGTCACAGCAACCGAAACCGAAATATTCAGGCTTTCGGTAAAACCCACCATTGGAATTTTCATAAATTCATCAGCCTCCTGCATGGCAAGTTCAGTTAATCCGGGACGTTCAGTCCCAAATATGAAGGCTGCTTTTCCTTTTTCCAGATCAAAATTCTCAAGATTCACATCATGTTCATGAGGACTTGTGGCGATAATCCGGTAGCCATCAGCTTTCAGTTTGCGGATGGCATTGATGGTATTCATGCTCTCACCATTGTACCGTTTGACTGTTACCCAATTGGATGCTCCCTGCACAACATCCGGATTGACACGAAAAACATTCCGGTTTTCGATCACATGCACATTTTGTATGCCGAAACAGTCAGCGGTTCGCAGAACAGCACTTGCATTCTGAGTCTGAAAGATATCTTCGAGCACAACGGTGATGTAATTTGTGCGAAACGAGAGGATTTTATCAAATAAAACAAGTCTTTCAGTGGTTACAAATTCGGAAAGAAACTGAATCAATCGGGCTTCCATGTCATTATTTTGGCTGTACAAAGATAAAAAAAAGGGATGCATAAAAGATATGCGTCCCTTTTGTAAATTTTTCAGGAATAATACTAAATAGTATCAGCTAATTCAGCACCTGGTTTAAATTTTACCACTTTCTTTTCAGCAATTTCGATTGTTTTACCAGTTTGTGGGTTTCTGCCAGTTCTTGCACTACGTGAAGCAACTGAGAAAGAACCAAATCCAATAAGAGCAACACGATCGCCATTTTTTAGGGCATCAGAGGTGGCATCTACAAAAGCATCTAATGCTTTTTTTGCATCGGCTTTCGTTAAGTTAGCTTTTTCAGCCATTGCATCAATTAATTGAGCTTTGTTCATAAGACAACTTGTTTAAGGTTAAAAAATATTGAAAATAATCATTTCTAAATTTCAATCTAAAGTAACAAAAAAAATTGAAACATTAATAAAATCAATGCTTTCAAATGGTTAATTTTATTTTGATACTAAATTCCAAAATATGATTCAAAAAAACAACCCTTCGTCAATGTTTTTTGAAAAATAATTTTACCGTAATTCTGACGAATTGTTTTTGAAATCTGATTATTTGTTCTACTTTTGCCACCGCGTTTGGAGAGATGGCAGAGTGGTCGAACGCGGCGGTCTTGAAAACCGTTGACCGTGTGAGCGGTCCGGGGGTTCGAATCCCTCTCTCTCCGCATAATTTAAAGACCTGAATTTCAATGAGATTCAGGTCTTTCTATTTCAATCCAATTTGTGAATTTGGAGATTTTCAATTTGTTTTATCCAGATTATTTATCCCCTTTTCGAATAAATTACCCCGCTCAAAATACTCAATATCCTTTAAAAAAAGCCAGAGGCAGGCCAAATTCAAGTAACTTTTGTTCAGGAAATTGGCTTAACGAACAATCAAAAGAAATATTCACGCAGGAATGAAACAACGCCAAAACGCAGATTACGCACATTGAAGAGCATATTTTTATATGTTTCATCATAAGTTAAGCTAACCCCAAACATCATATATGTAATGAGATCAGCTTAAAATCTTCGTTCTTTATTAGGACTTTATTCTAAAATCCTGAAGATTATTCCATCAGATCGGATTATTCAATTGAATCCTGAATGACATAAATCAGACTTTGCTTTTCGAATTATTTTTCAGTTTACCAGTTTAATGATATGGTTTGGCCCTTCTTTAGATTGATTTCCTTTTTTTCGTTCCCATAGAAAAGTGTTGTCACTCCGGATCTCTTGGCATAAACGCTCAGCTTTTTTACAATTTTATTGTTCCACTCCATCGAGATTTCGAATCCGCCTCTGGCACAGATACCTTTTATCGAACCGGTCTCCCACGCATCGGGTAAAGCTGGCAACAAATGAATTTCATTATCGGTCGACTGAACCAGCATCTCAGCAACTGCTGCCGCACCGCCAAAATTTCCATCAATCTGAAAAGGTGGATGTGCATCAAACAAGTTTGGATATGTTCCTCCGCCTCTTGCATAACTGGTTTTTACGCCGTCAGGTTCAACATATTTCAACAATTCGCGGTACATTTTATAAGCATGGTTCCCATCCAGTAAACGAGCCCAAAGATTTATACGCCAGCCTTTCGACCAACCTGTTGTTTCGTCGCCTTTTATTTCAAGCGTTTTTCGGCAGGCATTGGCCAAATCAGGAGTTGTTCCGGGTGTAATCTGGCTTCCGGGGAAAAGCCCGAACAAATGCGACTGATGCCGGTGCTGCGGTTCTGAGTCCTCCCAATCGAAATACCATTCCTGAAGATTACCTTTTTTACCAATCTGGTATGGATGCAGTTTGGCAAGAGCCAGTTCAAGTTTACTTCTGAATTCAGCATCAACGTTCAGAACTTTCGATGCCAGTATGGTTTGTTGAAAACTTTCGCGAATCATTGCCAAATCGGCAGTTCCTCCATATAGAGTAGCACCGACATATCCATCCGGAGTTTTGTATTTGTTCTCCGGAGAAGTCGATGGCGATGTAATTAATTTTCCGTCTTTGTCTTCAATCAGCCATTCCAGACAAAACTGAGCGGCACCTTTCATCAGCTCATAACCATCATTTTTCAGGAATTGGAGGTCGTGTGTAAACAGGTAATGCTGCCAAATATGAGTACTTAGCCAGGCACCTCCCATATTCCAGCAAGCCCAAACGGGATCGCCATTTCCAAAATCACCGACCGGATTGCTCATTGCCCAGATGTCGGAGTTATGACAAGCCACCCAACCGTTCACTCCATAAAATGTTTTGGCGGTTACTTTGCCGGTACTCGCGACATTCTTTATAAAACTCAGCATAGATTGGTGCATCTCAGAAAGATTGGTATTTTCGGCTAACCAATAATTTTCTTCTGCATTGATGTTGGTTGTATAATTACTGCTCCAGGGTGGCCGGATGTATGGATTCCAGAGCCCCTGTAAGTTAGCCGGAACGCCCGGCGTGCGCGAACTGCTGATTAGAAGGTAACGTCCATACTGAAAATATAAAACTTCCAGGTTTTTATCTTCTTTCCCTTCGGCATAACGCCTGAGTCGCTCGTCAGTCGGAAGATTCGGAGCATCAGTCTGACCTAAATTCAGGCTCACCCGATTGAAAAATTTCTGAAAATCGGACAAATGTGATGTTTCTAATTTTTCAAATGACTTATTGTATGATTTCTTCAATTGAGTGGAGGCAATCAGATCAGCATTCTTGCCTTCGGTTACCGGGTTTTTATCGAAACCATTAAAACTGGTCGCTACTGAAACAAAAACCAGCGCCTCAGTTCCGTTGGAAAGACCGATCGAATGATCAGTCGAAATAAGTTTTCCATCCTTGTTTTTTATCTTGATTAGAGTGGCAAAACGTATTCCCTTGTTTTCATTAAATGTTACGGCATTTGATTTTTCACCGACATAATTTGGTTCAGCATGAGTCGGGGCATATCCTTTTGCGTTCAACGTATTCTCAGCAACTGTGACTGAATTCTTGAGCTGACTTTCAAATTTCACCCCAAAATTCAATGCGCCTTTCTGGCTGCTGGTTAGTTTAATAACCATGATCTGATCAGGATATGAAATGAAATACTCACGGGTAAATTTCACTCCATTCACTTCGTAAGTGACCTTTGAAAGGGCCTTTGAAATGTCGAGTTCACGGTAATAATTTTTGAATTCTCCATCATGATTCATTTCGAGAAAAAGAGTTCCAAGCGGAGCATATGATTCTGAAAATTTGCCCTGAATTTTCCGGTTGAGTTCATCCGCCAGTTTGAAGTTTTCGTTTTTTAATGCTTCACGCACGGCGGCAATATTTTTGTATGCTTCCGGATTCATATTCGGATTAACCGGTTCGCCTGACCAGAGTGTGATATCGTTCAGATAAATCTGATCAGACTTTACGCCACCAAAGACCGAAGCTCCCATTTTACCGTTTCCGAGCACCAGGCTTTCTTCAAAATACTGAGCGGGGTTTTTGTACCATAAAACACTGGTAGATTGTGAAAAACAGAAGTCGCTCCCGACAAGGAGGAACAATAAGGAAAGACAGTAAAAAGGATTTTTCATTTCAATTGGTTTAGTAATATCATTTCAAAGAAACTGATTTTTCAGGGTACTTCAAACATAAAATTCGGGTAAAGTTCATAATCGTCTTCACTGCAGTGAACTATTATCTGATAATCAGGCTGGTTATCAGTCTCATTATTAAATGCCGGAAGTTTAGCGGTTTATACTTCATTAAGTTATCAACAATTGTTGATTTTTTTTTACCGAATCAAAAAAAATAACCCCTTCATACCGCACCCGTATAAGAAGTGTTATATAGTTTTGGCTAAATTTATACTTCTATACTTTCAGTCTATGAATAGACTTTTCACTATATTTTTGATTCTTCTCCTTTCGGCAAATTGTTTCGCTCAGGGACATTTTGTAGTTGCATGGACTGACAATGGGTATAACCAAATGAACATTAAAGTGGTGACTGCAGCCATTGGTGTAGATGCTCTTGCCGCCGGAGATGAAATTGCAGCTTTTGATGGAAGCGTTTGCTGTGGAAAAGTGACACTGACCCAACCGATAGTAATTTTCAATAACCTTTCTTTTGTAGACATTATAACCTCAGAGAGTTTCCTGACACCTGCAAACGGTTTTACTCCAGGAAATACAATAACCTATAAATTCTGGGATTCAAGCCTTGGAAAAGAAGTTACAGGAATTACCCCCGAATATCTCAATCCAATCACCGGGCTTCCAATCACTGCTCCGGTTTATACAAGTAATGGATCGGCTGTAGTTAAGCTCACTGCTCCGGCTAATATTCCTCCGGTAGCAAACGCCGGAATCGATCAGTCGGTAAATGAATTAAGTATGGTTA
>JBAWZG010000161.1:0-10594 GCA_037143155.1 Bacteroidia bacterium | reverse complement strand
AATCGTTTGAAAAAGAAGCCTCCCCCGACCCCCTCCAAAAGAGGGGGTTTAAAATTGCTCCGTATTATTTTCAACTGAAAAGAACATAGCCATGAATCCATACTATTACTTATTTTACAAGCTTAATCATTTTCTAAATAGAAAAGGAGATAATGAATGGGGAGTTATTTATGGAATTACTATTCTATTTGGTTTGAATATTGTATATGTTTATATCAAACTACTTCACATAACACAAGAAAATTATCAAGGCTTTTATGAAATTATCATAGGTATAGTGAGCGTAAGCTTGTTTGCTACAAATGCCATTTTATTCCAGAATAATAATCGAGTTATAAAAATTACTAATCGTTATAAAGGAGAATCTAAAAGCAGCAGCAAAATAGTAAGCTTTTTAGTTATACTTTAAGTGGCAATGTCTTTGGGGTTAATTGTATTTGGATAGAAGACCAGCTTTGCTCAATCTGATTTGGTCAAAAAATCAGTTGATGGCGATTACAAATCGCCACTTTTTATTCATATCGGCAAATCGTTCTTTGAAAGTAGCAAAGCGTTCCCCCTGCGGGGGAACGGGAAGGGGGCTTTGCTTTAATGGTAATTTTCCATTCATTTTTCAATAAAATAATATTCGCTTCATATTCAGGAATTTTATTTTAACTTATTTTGCTCAAATTTTGCGGAAAATGTTGATTGACACACATTCTCATATTTATTCAACAGACTTTATTCATGATTTGGATGAAGTTATTCAGAGGGCCTACTCAAACGATGTCAGGAAGATTATCCTTCCTAACATTGACAGTTCTTCCGTAAAAAATCTTTTAAACCTGGTTGATACTTACCCACATATTTGCTTCCCGCTTATGGGTTTGCACCCAACTTCGGTAAATCACGATTATCTGGAAGAATTACAGCTTGTTGAATACTGGCTTAAAAAACGCAAATTTTACGGAATTGGCGAAATTGGAATCGACCTTTACTGGGACAAATCCTTTCTCGAGGAACAGCTGCATGCATTCCGTGTTCAGCTTGACCTGGCAAAACAGTACAATTTGCCGGTTGTCATTCATGTCCGCGATTCGTTTGATGAAGTTTACGAGGTTTTAAACAGTGTCAAAGACGACCTGTTGACTGGCGTTTTTCATAGTTTTACCGGGACCATCGAACAGGCCAAAATGGTGACCGACCTGGGATTCAAGATTGGTGTGAATGGAATTGTCACCTTCAAAAAAAGCGGGTTGGATGAGGTAATCAAACAAATAGACCCGTCGCACCTCATCCTTGAAACTGATTCTCCATATTTGACTCCTGCCCCTTTCCGCGGAAAAAGAAACGAAAGCTCCTATCTTGTATATGTAGCGCAAAAAATTGCCGATCTTCACCAGATGACGGTTGGTGATGTGGCAAAAATTACCACTGAAAATGCCCGGAATCTTTTCGGTATTTAATCAAATTCAACTTCATTTTTCAAAGCCACCCTGATAATTCTCAGAACAAAACTGTATAACCTGTTTTATTGTATTGTAATCAAAAAGAGTTATTTTCGCAGTGCAAATTTCAGTTTGGCGTTAATCCGTTCATAGAAGTATTTCTGCCTACTAAACCAACTTCAACATTTCCGTATAATTAGCAAATACACAAGTGGAAAGTAAACCATCGATTCTCATTATCTATACCGGAGGAACCATTGGAATGGTTCAAAAAACAACCAATGGGATTCTGGTACCCGTAAAATTTGATCAGATTCAGGAAGAAGTGCCAGACCTTGACCGCCTGGGATGCAATTTGCAGGTGGTAACGTTCAATCCTCCCATCGATTCATCCAACATGACTCCGGCCATCTGGGTGAAAATTGCGACCACCATCGAGCGTAATTACAATAAGTATGATGGGTTTGTAATTTTACATGGTACCGACACCATGGCCTACACCGCATCGGCCTTGAGTTACATGTTCGAAAACCTCGACAAACCGATTGTTTTAACCGGATCGCAATTGCCTATCGGGATACTTCGTACCGACGGGAAGGAAAACCTGATTACTTCGATTCAAATTGCGTCGGCTAAAATAAATGGAATAGCCATTGTTCCTGAAGTTTGTGTCTATTTCAATACGAAACTTTTCCGTGGAAACCGGATTTCAAAACGTCATGCGGATGATTTCAGCGCCTTTTCTTCTGTGAATTATCCGCCACTGGCCAATGCCGGAGTTGAAATAAAGTATTTCCAGGAAAATATTAACCGATTTGCCAACAAAGGAATATTGAAAGTCAGAACTCAATTCAACGAGAACGTCGTCATCCTGAAGATTTTCCCCGGAATTGGTCGGATGGTTTTTGAAAATATTCTGAATATTCCGGAACTGAAAGGAGTCGTTCTTGAATCGTTCGGATCAGGAAATATCCCGAATTCTCGATGGATGATCAGCCAGATAAAAAATGCGATCAAACGTAAAATAATCTTCCTGAATGTCACTCAATGTCAGGGCGGAGCCGTAAAAATGGGTCAGTATGAAACCAGTTCCGAATTACTTAAGGCAGGTGTTGTGAGCGGGAAAGACATGACAACCGAAGCGGCCATCACCAAGCTGATGTTTTTGCTTGGTCAGGGACTCGATCATGAAGAAATAAAGCTTCACCTGAATAAAAGTTTGATCGGGGAAATCAGCGAATAGCTTTTTTGATTGAATTTTTCTTACTTTGCAGCCCTGAAAAAACAGCCAAATACTGGAGAGATGCAGGAGTGGCTTATCTGGCACGCCTGGAAAGCGTGTGTTCCTCAAAAGGGAACCGGGGGTTCGAATCCCCCTCTCTCCGCTCTTTCAATTAATTAGAGATTTCATTCAATTAATGCGTCAAAGAATTTGTTGCATTAATTTTTATGTTTGGCAAATATCCCCTGAATTAAAATTACTTATATGAGCTGGAAAATCACTGCTCAATAAAAAAACAAGGTTAACATTTTTAATAAATGTGGATTTTGTTGAAATTTATTTAATAGTTTTGAACCGCAAAAATCAATCAACCTGTTATAATTATTTTTGCATGATTTTTAAAACGGTCATGATGGGAAATGTATATTATCTCTTGATGAATACATTCCATCAATGAAAAAACAAAGAGCTTAATCAATGAAAGATTTAAAATCAATATTCGGCATACTATCATTTGGGGTCGTTCTATTGTTTTGTTCATGCACCATGACCCCAAAAAAATTCACTGACGAAACACCCACGAGGGGCAATATAAAGATTGCGGTCGATGACTCCTACCAATTATTGGCCGATGCTGAACTATACACATTTCAGTCTATTTATAAAGACGCACAAGTTCACCCTGTTTATCTGCCGGGTGACAGCATATTGAAATTATTCCTGAAAGATTCTGTAAGAGTAATGATAACAAGTCGTAAATTAACCGAGAATGAAGAAGCCTATCTGAATGGCAAATCGATCATTCCCCGAACCACAAAAATCGCATACGACGCTATTGCTTTCATTATCAACAAATCTAACCCTGATTCACTCATCCGATACAACACCATAAAAGATATTTTCCTCGGCAAAACGTCCAAATGGAATCAAATCAATCCCCAATCGAAATTTGGTGGTCTTAAAATGGTATTTGATAATCCTGGATCGAACAACGTTCAGTCTATCATGAGTAGATTTGGAATTACCGGAGCGTTACCAGCATGTTGCTATTCAGTAAATAAAAATTCTGAAGTGGTAAATTTTGTGGAGAGCCACCCTGAAGCAATTGGCGTCATTAGTGTAAACTGGATTAGTGATCCGCGAGATTCGGTTAGTCATTCTTTTCTTGGCAAAATTAAAGTAGTTTCAGTAACTCCTGAACTAAATTCTGAAGGAAGAGATTTCTATTCACCGCATCCTGCCTACATAGCAAATAAAAGCTATCCATTTATACGTGAGGTTTATACGATTAACCGGGAAACATTTACAGGACTTGGTACCGGATTTACTTCATTTATTTCAGGAGATTCAGGACAGCGTATTATTCTTAAAATGGGAATGGTGCCGACAATGATGCCAATACGACTTGTAGAAATAAGAAAAAATTAAACTAATATTGTAATTAAATACTTACTAAAAATGAGACTGATAATTGTAATACTATTTGCGCTATTTACAGTAACTGCATCTGGCCAGAACAAAAAATCTTCATCAAAAAATGCCCCAATAGTTTCGGCATATGATCAGAAGTTAAATGCTGTATTAAAACTTGTTTCAAGTGAACAGTATGAAGCTGCCGGACAAGCATTCGATGATCTTTTAAAGAATGAGCCGGGACATGGCGATACCTATTATTACTTTGGCGAAACAGTAATTAAAGAATACCTGGCTGACACCTTATCGAATTCAATGAAAGAAATGGCTACCAAAGCCAATGAGCTGTTCCGAAAAGGAATTCAGCAGGATTCTTCAAGCGTATTAAATGATGTGGGTCTCGGTGCTGTCTGCCTGCTCCTTTCAGGGGACACGATTGCTGCAGATAAATATTTCAGGAAAGCAGAGGCATCTATACCAATCAAAATAAAATTTCTCTCGCCCAAAGATGCCAGGACACTGACTAAACTTGGATACTCACAAATTCTAAACAATAATGTCATCCGATATAAAAAGGCACTGAATTATCTCAACCGGGCTAAAGACATAGAGCCTAACAATGCCTCAATATACCTGACTCTGGGGGATGTCTATCTGCAGAAAAATGATGGAAAAAATGCCCTTGCAAGCTACAATAAGGCACTTAGTCTTGATCCTACTTCTCCAATGCCTAAAATTAAAATCGGTAATATCTATATTCGGGCCACAAATCTGAATGCCGCCCGGCCTTACCTTGATGAAGCACGTGACATTGACTCCACATTTGCTCCGGTTTACCGAGAACTTGGAGAGTTGTACACGATGGCTGGCCAATTTAATCTCGCCAAAACGAACTTTCGAAAATTCCTTGACTTGTCGGGCAACAATACTCCTGCTAAAATTCAGTACGCCAAAGCCCTTTTCAGATCAAGGGATTATTCCACTGCATTGACAACTATCGAAGAAGTTTTAGCAGTTGACAAATCGCGTAATTACCTGAATCGACTGGCAGGATATTCATGCTACGATAAAAAACCACCGGAACTTGAAAAAGGAAGGACCTATCTGGAGAAATTCTTTGCAAATGCGAGTACCGCAAGTATTATTCCAAGAGATTACCTCTATTATAGCAGGATACTATATAAAGTGGCAAAAAAAGATTCATTGACGATAACAAAGGCTTTTGATGCATTCAAAAAAGCCTATGCAATGGATACAAATAATGTTGTATTGCTTTCAGAAATTGCTTCCAATTATTATTATTCACGAAAATATAAAGATGCAATCATCTGGCTCAACATTAAAAACAGAAAAGGAAAATCGGATAAAGATGACCTGATGTTAATCGGAAAATCATATTATCAATTATCCAATTTTCATAAAGCCGACAGTGTATTTAATAAAGTAATTGTAGCGCAACCGCAAAACATACAGGCCTACGTTTATATTGCCCGAGCTGCTTCAAGTATGGACCCAACCAGTGAACTGGGTTTGGCTCAACCTAAATTTGAAGCACTTGTTGAAAAGGTTGGTGCCGACACTTTAAAATATGCCAAAGAATTGCAGGAGTCTTATACTTACCTTGGATATAATAATATTCAAAAGAAAGACTATAAAGCCGCTAAAATGTGGTACCAGAAATTGTTTAATCTGGAGCCGACAAACAAGCAATGGCAATTGCAGTCACTGAAATCTCAGGCTTTAATCGCTTACAAGGAGAAAAACTATGTTGAAGCCCGTGATTTATATGTTGAAATCAAGAAACTTGATCCAAACGACCTTGAATCGGCTAAAGCAGTGCAAGATTTGAACAAGGCGATTGAAGCCTTGAAAAAGAAATAGTCTGGACTAAAAATCTATGTTTATCAACAATTACAAGAAATTTAATTACATTTTTCTAATATTGTGGATGCAATTTTGAAAATATATTGCTTTCTTTGTTTCCGGACAAAATAAACCTATTGTTTTATATTTACTTTTAAATAAAAATTGAAAATGAAAGGACAAACTTTAAAAGAAGCATTAAAATCGACTTTCGTACTGTTAGTTATTTTAGGATGCGCAATTGCTGGTTATCTGATTTATTCGCAAATTATGGGTAACCCTGTTAACTTTGAAGGTGGAAATCCAAAAGGTCATCCACTTCCAGGTAATTATTTAGCGATCATTTACAAAGGCGGATTTATTGTGCCTTTACTTATCGCAGTCAACCTGATTCTACTCACTTTTGTTGTTGAGCGCATGATTATGCTTTCAGCTGCAGCAGGCAAAGGGAATCTGAACATCTTTGTACGCACGTTGCAAACATTACTGAACGATAACAAAATCGAGGATGCTTCTCAATTGTGTGATAAACAGAGGGGATCGATTGCAAATGTTATGAAAGCAGGTTTACACCGTTACAGAGCATTACAGGCTGACAAAAACTTGATGAATGACCAAAAAGTTCTTGCCCTGCAAAAAGATTTAGAAGAGGCCACTGCTCTTGAATTACCAGTACTTTCTCAAAACCTTATTATTCTATCAACTATTGCATCCATTTCAGTTCTTGTTGGACTTATTGGAACTGTACTTGGTATGATCCGTGCTTTCGGTGCTTTGGCAACTGCAGGTGCTCCAGATTCACTGGCTTTGGCTAATGGTATTTCTGAAGCATTGGTTAACACAGCATTTGGTATTACTGGATCAACACTGGCAATTATTGCTTATAACTATTTTTCAGCCAGAATCGACGCGACCACATACAAAATGGATGAAGCCAGTTTCAGCGTCACCCAAACATTTGCTTCGACTTTGAAGTAATTTTTTAATTTTTTGCTTCGACTGAAATTGAAGAAAAAACAAACTGAAAAATAATGGGAAAAATTAAATTAGCTGTAAAAACACCACGAATCGACATGACGCCGATGGTGGACTTGTTTTTCCTTCTACTCGTCTTTTTTATTTTGACGGCTACATTTCGTCCTGAGGAAGCGGCACCAATCACTACACCAATGTCAACGTCGAATACACCAATTCCGGATGCACATCTTGTTACCATTCTGATTTCAAAGGAAGACAAAGTGTTTTTTAATGTGGATAATGGGACAGATTCAACTGAGCATATTCGCGGGAAAGTGTTACAGGCTATAGGCAGTAATTACCAGATCAAGTTTACTCCTAAGGAAATTAAGAAATTCGAAGGATTAGCATCGTTTGGGTTACCAGCATCAAAGCTGAAAGAATTTCTCAATGCACCGGATTCAAAAACACGTGAAGCCATGCAGAGCGGAATTCCTATAGACTCACTTGATAATCAGCTGATGATGTGGATAAGGTTTGCCCGTACTTACAACAATAATCTGGCATTTGCTATAAAAGGCGATGGTGCTGCAAATTACCCTGCAGTTAAAAAAGTGATTGCTGTTTTGCAGGACAATAATGTAAACAAGTTCAATCTGACCACCGACCTCAAAGCGGTTGAGTTACCAGCAGAGTTTATTAATAAGTAATTTTATAAAGACATTCCAAAATGGCTGAAATAGTTCAAGAAGAGGGTCACAAAGGTAAAGGCAAGAGAAAGGCGAAGAAACACGGAACGCATATTGATATGACTCCGATGGTTGACTTGGCTTGTTTACTGCTTACTTTTTTCATGCTTACTACAGCTTTCAATAAACCAAAGGTAATGGAGATCATTCTGCCAGAAAAGCCGAAGGAAAACGAAAAGCCTCCTGAGCTTGATAAAGACAGAGCTCTAACTGTTTTACTTGTCGAAAACGACAAAGTACTCTGGTATGTAGGTTTGGCTGACCCGAATAAACCTCTTCCGGTATTAACGGAAGCAGATTTTTCGAAAGAAGGAATCCGTAAAGTTCTTTTGCAAAGAAACAAACAATTATTTACACGGATTTCCGATATGAATAAAGACGTAATCGAAGGTAAACTAAAAATACCAAGAGACTCTGTAGAAGGCAGAATAAAACGCTTTTATAAAGAGGATAAATTTGGACCAATTGTTCTAATCAAGGCAGCCGATGGAGTAAAATATCGGAACATTGTTGACATTATCGATGAAATGGCTATTACCAATATTGCACGGTATACGCTTGTCGATATTAACCCGGTAGAGAAACTGATGGTTAAAACTCATATTAGTACAAAATAGTCAGCTCGCGCCATTAATAAACCATAATAAATGGATTTGAATCATGGATAATGAATTGCTTAAAAACCAAGCCCTAACCCTTGAAGAAATAGTCTTCGAAAAGAGGAATAAAGAATACGGGGCTTATGTATTGCGCAAAAAATTTAGAAAATTCTTAATCATTGCCTTCTTGATATCTATATTTAGTATAGGTGGCGCTGTATTAGTTCCTTTCATTCAGGCATTAAATAACAGGGGAAAAAATATTAATTTAGTGAAAACTACCGTGGTAAGTATGGAGAATATTAAAGCAAATGATGATATTCCGCCACCACCACCGCCACCGCCACCACCACCACCGGCAGCAGAAGCACAGGTAAAATATGTTGCCCCTGTTGTTGTGGATAGTGTAACGGTTGAAGTAGAGTTCGCAACAGTTAGTGACGTTAAGGAAACTGTTTCTAATGAACCTGTACCTGAAAAAATTGAGGTTGTAAAGGAAGAAGAAACGGCAATTGTTGAAGAGGAAAAAGTATTTATTATTGTTGAAGAACAAGCTTCTTTCCAGGGCGGTGATGTGAACACTTTCCGCGAATGGGTTATGAGTAACATTAAATATCCCGTGGTTGCTGCTGAGAATGGCATAACCGGTAAGGTTTATGTACAATATGCAGTAAACTCAAAAGGAGAAGTTGTCGACGTTAAAGTAGTTCGTGGCGTCGATCCTTCCCTTGATAAAGAAGCGGTAAGAGTCATACAGTCTTCTCCAAAATGGACACCTGGTAAACAAGGAGGGGTGAAAGTAAAACAACAATTTACAATACCGATCTCATTTATACTAAAATAAAAAAAAGGCTGTTTAACGACAGCCTTTTTTTTATACAATTATAATCCAAGTTCTCCTGACGATATCTGAATCGGAACATTAACTTTGTCTGCAAAATAATCGGAACCCAACCCTCAAAAAAAATGCGTTTCTTTGCACTGATTTAGATTATTCTATTTATGAAGTTCGAAGACTACCGCATTTCTCCTGAAGTAAAGAAAAACCTGGCTGAGTTGGGATTCCGCCGACCTACCGATATTCAATACAAAGCAATCGCTCCGATTTTGAAAGGTGACGATGTTTTGGCTATTGCACAAACAGGAACAGGAAAAACTGCCGCATTTGCAATTCCGGTAATTGATATTATCAATCAGCAAAAGACCCGCAGCCGGTGCGAATTTATTAGCTGTCTGGTCATGGTACCGACCCGGGAACTTGCGCTACAGATAACCGAAGTCTTTCAAACGCTTTGCAAGCACACCTTTGTGAAAACTGGCTGCGTTTTTGGTGGTGTTGACCAGGATCCACAAATTTCAAGATTAAAAACCGGAATCGACATTTTGGTAGCCACTCCCGGCCGAATGTTCGATTTGGTTAGCCAGGGACACATTCTGTTGGATCGGATTCAAATCCTTGTACTCGATGAAGCGGATCATATGCTTGCCCTTGGATTCATTAAAGACATCAGGCAATTGATTCACCGCCTACCCAAACACCGGCAAACTCTATTCTTCTCAGCAACAATCAATCCTGAAATTAAGGATTTGGCATACTCGTTAGTAGTAAATCCTATTCGAATAGAAATTTCTCCAAAAGATCCGGTTGCAAAAAATGTGACTCATTCCGTTGCATTCATCCCGATGGACGACAAACGTTTTTTTCTGGAACGGATAATTAAAGAAAATCCGGATTCGAAAATACTTGTTTTTGTGCGTACCAAAGTCCGGGCTGAAAGGGTTTTCAAAGCTATGGAACGGATCGATATCAAAACCATCACGATTCACGGTGATAAAGACCAGAAAGACCGGCTCGATGTGATGAGCCAGTTCAGGAATGGAGAAGTAAAAGTTCTGATTGCAACTGATGTAAGTGCCCGTGGAATCGACATTCAGGATGTGGAATACGTTATTAACTATGATTTACCTGATGTAGCTGAAAATTACGTTCACCGCGTCGGACGAACCGGACGCGGCGACAAAAAGGGACTGGCCGTTTCGTTTTGCAGTCCTGAGGAAAAACCTGTTCTGGATGAAATTGAAGCTTTTCTCGATCAGAAAATAAAAGTGGTAACCATCGACAAGGAAGATTATTCAGCTACGCTTGATTTTTCTGCTGATAATCCACACGATTGGCGTGCCTTAATAAATGAAGAAATGCAAAATGAACAGGTGTTCAGTAAAAAGAAGAAGAAAAAGAAATAAGCTCTGCTGATATGCTTTTTAAATTCTAAAAAATCCTTCATCGGAAATCCATCCGAAGAAGGATTTTTTCATATTAATCGCGTTTTTTACAAATTAATGATTTTTAACTTTTTTTAC
>JBAWZG010000160.1:0-10615 GCA_037143155.1 Bacteroidia bacterium | reverse complement strand
TTTATTCTGTTTCAATTAGATAAAAATGAGAGAAAAAAAAGTGACGAAAACAGGAGAAAGGAACGTCTTACCTTTAATATATGACGTTCCTTTGTATCTCAATATCGCGGAAATTATTATTTTTTTGAAACTTTCACTTTTTTCGTTGGATCCAGATTTGCATTTCGGTTTTCCACTTCGCGGATCACATTGGCTGCAATCTGAGCAAAAGCTTTTCCAACCGTGGATTGTTCGTCAAAAGCCAAAGGATTTCCTGAGTCCCCGCCTTCCCGGATCGCCTGAACAATCGGTACCTGTCCGAGCAAAGGCAATCCAAGTTCTTCAGCCAGTTTCAGGCCTCCATCTTTTCCGAAAATGTAGTATTTGTTATCCGGAAGTTCTTCAGGCGTGAACCAGGCCATGTTTTCAATCAGTCCAAGGACCGGTACGTCAACGCCTTTGCTTTTGAACATGTTGACTCCACGGATGACATCGGCCAAAGCAACATCCTGGGGCGTGGTAACAATGATGGCACCGGATACCGGAACTGTCTGCACCAAGGTCAGATGAATATCACTGGTTCCCGGTGGAAGGTCGAAAAGAAGGTAATCCAGTGTTCCCCAGTTACCATCGGTTATCAATTGACCAAGTGCTTTGGAAGCCATCGGACCGCGCCAGATAATGGCATCTTCGGTAGCCACAAAAAAGCCAACCGATAAAAAACTGACTCCGAATTTGTTGATGGGTTGAATGCGCTCCTTGCCATCCACCCGAATTCCGGAAGGGCGGGTTCCTTCCACACCGAACATTTTAGGAATCGATGGCCCAAAAATGTCGGCGTCAATCAGGCCAACCTTGGCACCGGTTTTTGCCAGTGCAATGGCCAGGTTTACAGCTACGGTAGATTTACCAACTCCTCCTTTTCCTGAAGCCACGGCAATCAGGTTTTTTACTCCCGGCAAAACAGGCCGCTCCATCTGGTGAATGGCTTTCGAAGTAATATTTCCCTTAATTTCAACATCCGGACCAAGATTGGCAAGAATTGCTTCTTCGCACGCTTCAATCACTGACGCCATATTCGGGTCGTCGGAGCGCTGAAAAACCAGCGAAAAGGTAATTTTTTTTCCTGCGACCCGGATTTCCTGAGCCATATCCAGGGAAACTACATCCTGATTGCTTCCCGGGAAAATTACTGTCCTGAGTGCATCGGTTATATTCTTTGGAACAATTAATCTACGAGGTATTTCGGTCATTTTCTATTTTTTAATGGTTGTTCAGATTAACAAACTATTCCATATCAAGTTCAATCATAGGATTCCAGAAGTGCTTTTCAAAATCGATGATCTGATCGTCTATTACCTGAATTCCTTCTGCCTCAAGCAATTCCTGCATGATGGTTGGTGAGCCAAAATGATGCTTGCCGGTTAAAAGGCCATTTCGATTGACAACGCGATGAGCCGGCACGTAAGTGCCCTGCACGTGTGCATTATTCATGGCCCAGCCAACCATTCGCGATGATTGTGCCGTTCCGAGAAAAGCCGCAATAGCTCCGTAACTGGTCACTTTACCAGCGGGAATGAGCCGGGTCACTTCGTAGACTTTTTCGTAAAAAGTAGCCTCCCCCAACCCCCTCCGCGGGAGGGGGCTTTTGGATTCCACTTGAGAAGATTTTCTTTTTGACATGGGTATTCTGCATTTTTTAAGTCTCCCCTCCGGGGAGATTTAGAGGGGCTCTTATTCCTTCCCTTCCCGTCCAAAACTGCGGTACGGATCTTTCTCAATTTCAATTTCGGGTTCGCGAAGCGGATTTTGATGACTGAGTTTAAATGAAAGATATTTAATACTCAGGCCACGGTCGAGCCACTGTCTTTCGTAATAAGTTTGAATTGACAGGACTTCGTCCAGCAGTTCAGACTGATATAAATCATCGGTTTTCCGGATCAGTTCAAATTGATTTTCGGCAACCATGGCTTCGGTGTAGCGATACATGAAATTGCTGTCCGATTTCAAGTGAATAATTCCGTTCGGAACCATCAGTTTCCTGTATTTTTCAATGAAATTGGTGGCAGTCATGCGTTTCCTGGTTTTCTTCATTTGCGGATCAGGAAAAGTGAGCCAGATCTCGGATACTTCCTTTTCAGCAAAAAACAGCCGGATGTTTTCGATGTTGGTACGTAAAAATCCAACATTGTTCAACCCGCGTTCCATGGCCTGCGTTGCGCCAACCCACATTCGTGCGCCTTTGATGTCAAGCCCGATAAAGTTATATTCCGGAAAATGACTGGCCAGTTTGACGGTATATTCACCTTTGCCACAACCCAATTCCAGAACAATCGGATTGTTGTTTCCGAAAAATGCCTCGCTCCATTTTCCTTTATATTTGAATTCTTCGGCAAGTAATTTCTTATAGGATATCTGAACGACATGTTCATAGGTATTCAGATCGGCAAATTTGGATAGTTTATTCTTCCCCACTCTACTGCTTTTTATTTTCTTCCTGCTCCAACAGATGGATCGTTGCTTCCTGAGTTGGATGTAAAGTCATTGATTGTCATTAAAATGTCATTTGTTGTAAACGGCCTTTCAGGAAAGAATCATTGGTCATTGGAAAATAGTTCCAAACTTTACTATTGACTATTGACCTTTTTCCTATTGTGCCCGCTCAATACGGATTCCAACATCGCGGATACCCTGAAGCACATTGTCGCGCATCCCCTGTTTAATCTGAAATTTATATTTCCCCTTGTGCGGGAAAAATACACTGCTTTTATAAATTATCTGATTATCGTGTAATCCGCCCAGCCCACTGCCTTTCCATCTGCCATCGGGTTCGGCCAGGGTAAATTCAACGGTATCTGTGAGCATTTTTCCGTCGGGTGAACCAATGGTCAGGAAAAGCCACAGATTACTGTAAGGATAGGTGCCCTTATTCCTGATATTGACCAGTAAATTGTGGTTTTTCAGGGTATCGGAAAGCGGTACCTGAAAGACAACCACAGAATCCTTGTTCCATCCGCTTTTGTCCAATTCCTTGTACGATTCAAATACCTTTTTCCGGTCGCATGAGACAAGCCCGGCAAGCAAAGAAAGCATCAGAAAATAAGAAACGATTTGCTTCATGATTTGGGTCTGAATTTTCTCCGGCGATTATTGTTTCCGCGTTTTTTGCCGTCCGAACCTTTCGGATCATCAAACCGGGTAAGTGTATCGCGGTCGGAACCTGCTTCGAAATCAAATTTCTCGATCGTTGGTTTGCTAACCACCTCATGAATCAAAAAAGGAACTTTTTTCCCTTTCTGGTTCTGCTGCAATATTTCCTTTACCCGATCAACCGGAACCGCGATAAAGGTGCCTGATTTATCGCCAACCTGTGTGTACCAGTATATCCGGCTAAAGATATCGGCCTTCATATACTGGTAACTTCCATTTTCGGATTCCAACTGAAAATGCGTTGGCGGAAAGTCTTTTTGGGCGTCGATGTAGGTATCGACTTCGTAGTTAAGGCAGCATTTCAGTTTTCCGCACTGCCCGGCAAGCTTCTGGGGATTGAGTGAAATATCCTGATACCTCGCCGAGTTGGTAGTAACCGAAACAAAATTGTTCATCCACGAAGCGCAACAGATTTCGCGCCCGCAAGGACCGATTCCACCAATTCGTCCAGCTTCCTGACGGGCTCCGATTTGCTTCATTTCAATGCGAATTCGGAACGTATCAGCAAATACCCTGATCAGTTGCCGGAAGTCGACCCGGTCGTCGGCCAGGTAATAAAAAATGGCTTTTGTTTTGTCGCCCTGGTATTCCACATCGCCAATCTTCATGTTCAGGTTCAGTTCGATGGCAATCTGACGGGAACTGAGCATTGTTTGATGCTCCAGTGCAATCGCTTCCTTCCATTTATCGATATCGGCCTGTTTGGCTTTTCGGTATATTTTACGGATCTCTCCGTTAATCAGGGTAACCTTGTGCTTTTTCATCTGTTCGAGCACCAAATCGCCCGTCAACGTAACAATTCCGATGTCGTGACCCGGACTGGCCTCCACAGCAACAATTTCGCCCGGATCGAGTTTCAGGTTATTTACATTCCTGAAATAATCCTTTCGGGTATTCTTAAAACGAACTTCAACCAAATCAGTCGGGTTGGAAATGTTGTTCACATCGCTCAACCAGTCGTAAACATTCATTTTGGAGCAGTTACCGACATGCCCTTTGCAACAACCCCGGTCAATCATATTCAGTTCATCCATAATAGCTTCAGTAAAAAGGAAAGGAAATGGGAAAAGGCAAGCAACTATTTTGCAATCCATCCTGAAATCCCTTATTTGCAAAAATAGTTATTAATGCCGATAATGCAAGATGAATGAGAACCGATGAATCGAGGCTGTCTTAAATGAATATTTTAAACGCTAAGACGCTAAGACACTAAAAATCAAATTTTTAATTATTTATTGTTTTGCGTCCTTGCGTCTTCGCGTTAATTTAAAAGTTAAGACTTTTGAGATAAGTACCTACTTCCGAATCAATTTGGTGATCTTGAAAGCCACATCGGTAAAAATTATTTTTGGATTGCCATTCATGCCGATATGTGCAAAGGCTGTTTCAAAAACTTCGGTCAGTTCCTGAATGTTCCGTTCGTTGATGAACGGTGAAAATCGCTTCGAAAATTCTTCTTCCTGATTGTTCATGAAGCTTAGATCCCTGTTTTTCAGGTTATAGATAAAGTTTTCGCGTAGAATATTCAGGAAATAGTTCAAAAGGTTTTTTTGTCTTTCCCGCCCGATAACCGCTAACGGTTCGGCCCATTTGATCAGATCAGCGAATTTTCTTCCGTACGAAAACCGCATCAATTCCTTGAAGCGCTCCAAATTATAAAGCGATTGCTCATCGTCGGGCTGAAGCAACTCCAATGCTTTGCCATAGTTTCCTTTGGCCAGATGCACCATGTTCCGGATGTCGCAGCCTTCCGATTCAGGAAGCTCCAGTATGGCTTTTTTAAGCGATTCCGGGTCGATTGGCGGAATGGTGATCAGCTGGCAGCGCGACCGGATGGTGCTGATTATATCTTCCTCGTTTTCGGTAATCAGCACAAACAAGGTTTTTTGAGGTGGTTCCTCAATCATCTTCAGCAATTTATTGGCACAGGCTATATTCATTCGCTCGGGAAGCCAGATAATCATCACCTTGTATTCCGATTCGTACGACTTGAGGCTGAGTTTCCGGATAATATCTTCGCTTTGGTGCGCATAAATCATCCCCTGTGCATTCTCAACTCCAATCTGATCGAACCACTGATCGATGCTGAAATACGGATTCTGCCCAACCATCATCCGCCAGTCGTCAAGGAAATTATCGGAAACTGGCTTGGGGAATTTTTTTGTATTGATTACCGGAAATACAAAATGAAGGTCGGGATGAATGAGTTTACGGTATTTTTTGCACGAAGGACATTCGCCGCACGAATCATTTTCGTGACGGTTGGTACAGGCCACAAACTGCGCATAGGCAATAGCCAGCGCCAGTTTCCCGGTTCCTTCAGGTCCTGAAAACAACTGCGCATGGCTGACCCTCTCTTCGCGAACCGACTGAATCAAGCGCTGTTTGGTTGCCTCTTGCCCGATAACTTCTTTAAAAAACATACTGGATAGATTGAGAAGTTCCAAAAATAGCAATTCCTGAAGCGAAAATCCGATTTGCATAAAAAATATGAAAAGAGAAATAAGGAATTATAATAAAGCTGTTTTCCTCTTTCCTCTTTCCTTTTTCCCCGAAATTACTTTACCCAAACATTAAATTCAGGAACCTGAATGAAAAGGAAAATTAATCACACGGATATATTCTTTATCTTTGAAAAAGATTTAAATAACACTAAAAAACACAAATATGCAAACTATTGAAACCTATGATTTCGCCGGAAAAAAAGCCTTGATCCGTGTGGATTTCAACGTACCACTCGACGAAAATTTTGTGATTACCGACGATACCCGCATGCGTGCGGCTGTACAAACCATCAAAAAAGTAATCTCTGAAGGTGGTTCGCCAATTATCATGTCACATTTTGGCCGCCCGAAAAACGGACCAGATGCCAAATTCTCCATGTGCCACCTCGTTGGTCATTTAGCTGAACTATTGGGTTGCGAAGTCAAGATGGCTCCCGATTGCATTGGCGCTGAAGTTCAGGCCTTGGCAAAAGCCCTGAAACCGGGTGAAGTGATGTTGCTCGAAAACCTTCGTTTCCACCCCGAAGAAGAAAAAGGAACCGAATCTTTTGCCCAGGAATTGGCTGCCAACGGCGACTGCTGGATTAACGATGCATTCGGAACAGCTCACCGTGCTCATGCTTCCACTGCTGTGATGGCAAAATTCTTCCCGAACGACAAAATGTTTGGTTACCTCATCGAGAGCGAAATTGCCAGTCTCGACAAAGTGCTGAAAAACCCACAACGCCCGCTGACTGCTATCATGGGCGGAGCCAAAGTTTCATCAAAAATTACCATCATCGAAAACCTGCTCGACAAAGTGGACAACCTGATTCTGGGTGGCGGTATGACCTATACTTTCGTGAAAGCTCACGGTGGTGAAGTAGGAAATTCAATCTGCGAACTCGAATATCTTGAAACTGCTTTATCGATTGAGAAAAAAGCTGCCGAAAAAGGCGTGAAAATATTTATGGCCACCGATGTGGTTGCTGCGGATGATTTCAGTCCAAATGCAAATACTCAGGTAGTCGATGCCAGTGCAATTCCTGCCGGTTGGCAAGGTTTGGATGCCGGTCCGAACAGCATTGCGATGTTTAAAGAAGTGATCGAAAACTCAGGAACCATTCTTTGGAACGGACCTGTTGGTGTTTTCGAATTTGAAAAATTTGCCGTTGGCTCACGGGCTGTAGGTGAAGCGATTGTAAAAGCAACTTCAAAAGGAGCTTTCTCGTTAGTTGGCGGTGGCGACTCTGTTGCATGTGTGAACCAGTTTGGTTTTGCCGATGGAGTTTCATACATCTCAACTGCCGGCGGTGCATTACTCGAATACCTTGAAGGACAGGTACTTCCAGGCGTTGCTGCTGTGCGCGGAGAATAACAGCCTCCCCTAACCCCTCCACAGGAAGGGAAAAATACTGCTCAGCTGAATAATCTTAGCTTGAAAAGTACAAAAACCCGGAGCAAATGCTTCGGGTTTTTTGTTTATCCGCTTTAGAAATAACGATTCAGGCAGAGTTCAATGAGTTGTCTGCCTGAATCATTTTCTGTTCTGCAAATTTAATTTTTAAGAATCAACTTTTTAATTGTAGAATTTTCTCCCTGATTGATTCGGACAAAGTAAACGCCTGAAACGTATTTTGAAAGGTCGATTTGAATCGAACCACCATTGGGATAGTTCTTTTGAAGTATCTCATTCCCGGCCATACTGTATAGATTTACTGCGGTAAAAACATTCTCAGAAGTAATAATATTCACTTGTCCGTAACTCGGATTTGGAAATAGATTCACTTCAAAGTTTGAGCTTAGACTCTGTGCACTGGTAATTGTTCCACCAGTCCAAAGTGTGAAATTTACATTTTCCTTCAGTGGCGTTCCACTTGACAGGACAATTGTCGAAACAACATCCTGCGTAAAACCTGGCGATTCAACTTCAACAATAAATGTTCCCTGAGGCAATGAACCGAAAGAATATTTTCCATCCTTATCAGTAAATGTGTTCGCAACGATTTTACCAGATTGTTTTAAAACAACATCCACTCCCGGCATGGCAGTTCCGGTTCCCACTGTATTTCCGCCGGCTGTTCCTTGTCTGGTTAACAGATGACCTGAAACACGATAGGTTCCGACAGCCAGTGTTCTTGGGAGCATATCAATTTTTATGCTGCCATTGGCTAATGTGCTCAAATCAATCTTTTTTGCCAGAAATACCGAACTTGAGTTTTCAAAATAGGTATGAAGCAATTCAGGATGCAGTACAATATCGCTAACTACAGCTTTAATAATGTAGGAACCTGCAGGTAAATTGAGGAACATGAATGTTGAGGTTACGGCCAGGTCGATGGTTTGTACAACGGTCAACTTATTATTTGCTCCAACTGACATCAATACAAGCTGAACTCCGCTGTCAACAGCACCATTCAACGACATAACATATCCGGAGAGTGTTTTTGTACCGGCAGGAGTTACTCCCAACCAAAGATATCCTTTTGTAGAAAGACCATGACTGTCGGTTGCAGTTACTGCAAGTTGTATTTTGCCCGAAAAACCTGCAGGAGCAACACCTGAAAGTGCACCTGTCAAAGGATCAAAATGTATCCATGAAGGAAGTGCTGATCCATCGGCAAGCGTTACGGTGTAAGTAAGTACATTTCCGGCCGTAGTCGAAAATAAACTGGTAACTCCGAACTGTAAACTTCCGCCCTGATTGATAACCGGTCCCACAATATCAGTGGCTAAATGAGGTCCATTATCCAAAGGAACTACATGAATTTTAAACGACATCAGCTTGGTGTCAATACCACCATTAGCAGTACCACCGTTATCTTTAGCTGTTACGCTAATGACTGATTCACCCTCCTTATCAGCTGAAATTTTAAGTACAAGTTTTCCGGTGGTATTTCCGGTGGTATAAGTGACCAAAATCTCAGGAACAAGTGATGTATTCCCTGAAGTGGCGACCAATGAAGCAATTTGTTGCGGTGCGCAACCACTTACCGGATCAATTCCGGTTATGGATACTTCCACCTGAGCCGTGTTTTTATACACATAAACATCTGCAGCCTGTGCAATCGTTGGCGCAGCATTGTGAACATCAGTGACCGTAATCGTCTGAGTATAAACTGAACTTAAATTTCCTGAATTATCCAGTACGGTCCAGGTATTGGTGTATGTTCCGGCACTGGCACAAGCTGTACCAGCCACAAAAATTCCGGTAACTTTCACCAGATTTGTAACATCAGTATCGGTGTTATCAACAGCCACAGGAAATAGTGCCCGTGCGGCAGTAATTTCAGCGGTATTGGTGTATTCAATACTCTTATTCAAAGCTCCTGATGCGGTTACCCATGTTGGGGCAGCAGTATCACCAATCGACAAAACTGCACCCACATAGACTAAATTATAATTGCTGCTTAATGCTAAAGTTCCTTTAAGTATATCATAATTTCCCAGCGCAGTTCCGGGTGTCCGGGTTAGTGATCCTGAAAACACATCACCATTAAGCAGTGCAGGACTGAAAGTGTAAGTCAGTGCAGGATCAACCGCACCGAATGACTTGCTTTTTGCTTCAGCAACAACATTAATCGATTTTGGATCAATAATCAGTGTTGCACCAACGAAAATAATCGAATAATCTGGCCCGGCAGTCAGACTACCCACGTTTATCGAATAGGAACCTGCACTTTCACCTGGATCACGGCTCAGTGAACCGGAGAATGTATTGCCTCCGCTCAATGCCGGACTAAAAGTGTAAGTAAATTCCGGATCATAAATGCCATAGGTTTTAGAACGGGAATTAGCAGTTACAGTAATATTAACCGGTAGCGCCTTGATGAGCAGATTGGCACTGTTATAAGTAATGGTATAGTTTGAGCCTAAAGCAAGGGTTCCCTGGTTAATTTGGAAATTACCCAACGATTCACCTGCAACGCGGGTCAATGAGCCGGAAAAAGCATCACTCCCGATTAAAGCCGGAGTAAACGTATAGGTCAGTACCGGATCGCCTGCACCAATGTACTTGGATTTGGCAACTGCATTTACCGTGACGGCTTTGGCAGAAATCGCCAGATCGGCAGGCACATAGGTTTCTGTATAATTACCTCCGTAAGTAAACGTACCTTTGGTTATGGAATAGTTTCCCACAGCAGTACCTGAAGTTCGGGATAATGATCCGCTTGAAACATCACCGCTAATAACACTTCCGCTTGTTACCGTAGCAGTAAACGAGGGATCCAAATCGCCGTAATTTTTGGCTTTTGCAGCAGCAGTGATTGTAATTGGTTTGCCAGTGATATTCGCTGTTATTGAAGCAGTGGAATTAACGGTATAATACCCGGCGTCGGCTCCTGAAATAGCAATATTTGCTGTAACTGCTTTGCCATTACCAACATTTTTGTTGTCGAATTTGGCATTGGTTACACCAACTGTTACACTGCCACTAATAGGATCTCCTGCTACGGTATATCCACCTGTGGCAGCATCAGTCCCGTCATATTCCTTATTCGGTGCGGTCAGGTTGATTGTAAGCTGACGCGGTGTGGTCAGTCTTACAAAAGCTGAACCGGGATCGATGTTAAATGTTACTGCACTAACAGTGCCACTTCCGTCTGGATTGGTAAACTGAATGGCGGCAGCGTATTCAATACCTGCACTTGAATCCCATATTCTGACGGAAATACTGTTTCCTGAAGTGAACCCATTTACCGGGCTTCCTTCTGATTTTCCGGCCTGAACAGGCGTAATTGCATTTAACTCGCCGCCTAATGCCACCATACCGGTACAGACTAATCCATCGAAGACTGCGACCTCATCACCTGCCTGCAGATTTACCATTCCAATTTTTGCGGAATAAACATAAACATTCATGTAATCTGCATATTGGCCTGAATATGCCGGTGCAAAGTGGCTCTGACCTAATCCCTTTAGTGATAAAAGGATTATTAATG
>JBAWZG010000159.1:0-10625 GCA_037143155.1 Bacteroidia bacterium | reverse complement strand
AAGACCTTACGGCTGACCATCGAATACATGAAGTTGGCTCTGACTAATGAGTCCAACTACCGGCACATTCTCGCGGTAACCTTTACCAACAAGGCCACTGCCGAGATGAAATCACGCATCATTGGCGAAATGTACAAGCTGGCGAAAGGAATCCCATCGGTTTACATGGATATTTTAACCAAAGAACTGGGCTGGCAACCGATGCAGGTACAGCAGCAGGCTCAGCTGGTTTTGAAACGAATCCTTCACGATTATTCCCGTTTTTCGATCAGTACAATAGACAGCTTTTTCCAGCGGGTGATCAAGGCTTTTAACCGCGAACTGGGCATCAATGCGGCCTACAACGTTGAACTCGACGAAAAAAGCATTTTGGAAGAAGCAGCTGACCGGATGATTCATTCGGTTGAAGAAGATCCTAAATTGCTTGAATGGCTCGAAGCTTTTGCTTCCGACAAAATCAGGGAGGGAATGGGCTGGAACCTGAAAAAAGATATTCTTCGGCTTGGAAATGAAATTTACAATGAAACCTTTAAGTCGCTCAATGATAGCCTGTACGAAAAGCTGAACGACAAGAAATTTTTACGTGAATACCGCGAAAAGCTTACAAAAATAATTGTCCAGTACGAGAATAAATTGAAATCGCTGGGGCAGGAAGGCTTGAATGTGATGGCTTTGGAAGGCTTATCGGTCGATGATTTCAAAGGAAAGGGCAGGGGAGTGGCAACTGTTTTTCAGAAAATGAAAGATCTGAACACTGATTTCTCGAATACCATTCTCGAAGCAGCCAACGATCCTTCAGCCTGGGTCACAGCAACAGTCAAAGAACCGCTGAAATCGAAAATCACAGTGATTGCCGAAACCAAACTAATGCCCAAATTACAGGAAGCCATTCTACTAATCGAAACTCAAAAGCGAAATTATATTACGGCCCGATTGATAGTGAACCAGTTATACACTTTGGGAATTCTGGTCGATCTGCGAAAAACAGTCAAGGAACTTTGTCGTGAGAAAGGCATTGTCCTGATTTCCGATTCAGGCCATTTACTCAAGGATGTGATTGCCGATTCGGAAACTCCGTTCGTTTACGAGAAGACGGGTTCGGTTTATTCACATTTCATGATTGATGAATTTCAGGATACCTCCGGATTGCAGTGGAATAATTTCAGGCCATTGATCGGGAATTCCCTGTCTGAAAACAATCTGAGCATGGTAGTGGGCGATGTGAAACAAGCCATCTACCGCTGGCGTAGCGGCGACTGGCGTTTATTAGCCGGCAAACTGGGAGAAAGTTTTCCGGCATTTGGCCTTCAGAATGAGGTTTTGGACAGCAACTGGCGCAGTCATGGAAAGATCATCCGCTTCAATAATACCATTTTTCGGCTTGCTCCCCAATTGCTTCAGCAAAATATAGAAGAAGAACTTTCGGCTGCCGGAATTGACGAAAATCCGGTCAGCTTCACTATTCCTGAAGTATATGCCGACAGCGTTCAGCAGGTTTCCAATCCAAAGGTTGCAGATCTGGGATATGTTCGGGTTCGGTTTCTGGAAGATAAAAAGGAACTGAAAGAATCCAACAATTCGATGATCCTTTCGGAATTGGTAGAGTCTGTAAAAAACCTTCAGGATAAAGGAGTTAAAGCGAATGAAATGGCCATCCTTGTTCGCCTGAAGAGCGAAGCCAGTGAAATTTCTGACTTGTTCCTTCAGCAGAAAAGTCTTCCGGAGAACATCCACTATAACTTTGATATTCTTTCCGGAGAATCATTATTTATTACTAATTCAGAAGTCATTGGCTTTGTGATTTCTGTCCTGACCGGATTCCTGAATCCGGATGATCAGGTGGTTCGGGCTGAAGTGAATTATCTTTACTTCAGGAAAATATTTCCAAGATTGAAGGAAATCGGGAAGATTCCATCACTTGCGAAGGAAAAAGAAATAAGGAATAAGGAAAAAGGAAAGACAATCCATACGGAAGTGCAGTTTTCGTTGGATTTTAATACGGTCCAGATTGAAAATACGCCATCCTACGAACCTGTAATCAATCAGCAATTTGAGAATATGAACGCTCCGGCAAATGATTTGCTGAATTATATTTTCAGTAAAGACCTGGAGGAACTGATTGCAGGTAAGCCGATTCTGGAAATTATTTACAGCATTTGTGAAAAGTTCAACTTATTCAGCCTGGCCGATGAACTGGCTTATTTGCAGGCTTTTGTTGATCAGATTTCGGTATTTGAACGGAACCACGCATCCGAACTCACGAGTTTTCTGAACTGGTGGAAAGATAATGGCGATCGGTTTACCATTCCGGTTTCTGACAGCATTGATGCTATTAATGTGTTGACCATTCATAAGTCGAAAGGGTTGGAGTTTACACATGTCTTAGTGCCATTTTTCGATTGGTCCATTCATCCCCAAACTTCTCCTGACATGGCTCCATTGTTGTGGTGCAAGCCAGATACCGTGCCATTCGACGAGATGGAACTTGTTCCGGTCAGATATAAAAAAGAGGTGGGTGATTCGATTTTTTACCGTGAATTTTTTACTGAGAAATTCAATACTTACGTCGATAATCTGAACCTGATGTACGTTGTATTCACGCGTGCCAAGGCTGGTTTGTGGATTTGGGCCAATTTTTCAGGCAAGCTAAGTTCTGTTGGCGATATTCTGAAACAGGCCGTTGACAAGCAAACCAATATGGGCTTATGTGGTTTAAAATCAGAACAATCCATTCAATTTTATGACTCATATATTCCTGAAAAACTGTTGCTTGAGCTTGGCGAACTGACTCTTTCCGGCGAGGAAAGGAAAAAAGACGGGAAAATGATGAAAGATGTACGCTTATCTGAATTCGAATTTGCTGATTTCAGAAAGTTCCTGAATATCCGTCAGCGCGGAGAAGACTTTTTTACCCATGAAAGCAAAAAGCAAAGTGGAATCAATAAGGGCAAATTGATTCATGAGATACTTTCGCTGGTCGAAACCACCCGTGATTTAGACCGGGCCATGAATCGAATGAAAATTGAAGGTAAAATCAGTGCTGATGAAGCAGGCAAAATGCGTGCAGATTTGGATGAATTGCTTCAGGATTCTGAAGTTAAAACCTGGTTCGACGGTACCTTCAGGGTGGTGAATGAACGGAATATTCTGACCGGAATCAACGGTGTGAAACGTCCTGACCGCATTATGATTGGCGAAAATGGGGTAGTGGTGGTTGATTACAAATCGGGAGAACTGGAATCTGACAAGTACAAATATCAGTTGAGAACCTACATTCAGGAATTGAAAAATTGCGGTTTTCAGAATGTCTCTGGATATATTTGGTACACCAAAACGAATAAAAGGGTAAAAATCTGAAGTGAACCATGCAAAAACTGATCTTGATGTTTGGCATTTTTCTGTACTTTTTCCATTCTTTTAGTGCTGATGGAAAGGAGAAAGATCCGTGTCATTATTCGACTGAAGGAACGGATTTTTGGTTTGGCCTCATGCAAAACCGCCTAACCGGAGAAGAACATTATATTGAGATTACAGTATCTTCGCGAAAAGGAGCTGAGCTAACATTAACATATGGACCAGGTGAAACCCCATATGGGAAATATATGGTTGCTGCAAATTCTTCGAAATCCATTCCAATCGATTTCACAATACTGGAAGCCGCTGGTTCAGAAACAATTGAGAATAAAGGAATACATTTGGTTGCAACAGATTCGGTCAATGTTTATGCCCTGAACTACCGTACCCGTTCATCAGATGTGGCAGTAATCTACCCAACAGAATCTCTGGGAAAGGAATATTTTGCAATGTGTTACACTCCTCATCCTACCAACACGGTTGAATCGAACAGTGAATTTTTAATCGTCGCTACGGTGGATAACACCAATGTGAAGATAACTCCGTCAATTGATACAGATAAGGGAAAAAAAGCAAATTCAACGCTATTAGTTACTCTAAACAAAGGGCAGTCGTATCAGGTACAATCCATGAACAGTAACATTGCAGGGCAAGGTGATCTTACCGGAAGCTATGTTATTTCTGATCAGCCAATCGCATTTTATTCAGGGGTAAAGTCAACTGCAGTGCCATATACAGGAATAACGCGCGATCACTTGTACGAACAAATTCCACCCACAAATACCTGGGGGCGTGAATTTTATATCGTTCCGCTAAGACGGCGGGATAAAGATACCTACCGCGTTTTAGCCGCTGAAGATGGTACAATTGTTACCATAGGAGGACAGAACAAGACGGTCACCCTTAAACACGGCATATTCTTCGAGTTTGAATTGAATAGCAGTGAGGCATGCCTGTTAACTGCGTCAAAGAAAGTACTTCTTGCACAATATTGCAGGTCACAGGAAGTGGATGGTAACAACGGTGTTGGCGACCCTTTCATGATTATTTTAAGCCCGATATCGCAGAAAATCAATGATGTTACGTTTGAGGCCTATGAGTCAAAACTTATTCAGAACATTTTTTTTATCAATATCATCACTTTAACTTCTGAAGCAGGAAATCTCCTGCTCGATCAAACTAAAATTGCGGATTCTTTCAAGGCTTTTCCGAACAGCAAATATTCCTATGCACAGGTTCCGACCACCAAAGGAACTCACCGGCTTCAAAATCCGGATAAAGACGGAGGATTTCTGGCTTATGTTTATGGTTTTGGGGATAACAACAACACCGAATCGTATGGTTATGGTGTTGGTTTTAACCTGAATATTCAGCTTGACATCGGAGGAAGTTTCGAGATTACCAATGATACTTTGCAGATTTGTCATGGAACGGAAGTTAAGCTGGAAGCAGGTGAGTATTTTGTAAACTACTATTGGAATACCCATGAGAAAACTCCGTTTATCATGGCTTCAGAACAAAAATGGTATGCTGTAACTGCCACAACAGCGGCAGGTTGTTTAAAGACCGACAGTATCTATATCAAAGTGAATCAGCCTGAAATTCATCTGGGTAAAGATACTTTGGTGTGTTTGCCTGGTGATCTGGTGATTGACGCTGAAAAGGGTTTTAAGAGTTATAAATGGCAGGATGGCTCGACCAATCCAGCTTATACTGTCGATTCAACAGGCTACTATTCGGTTACCGTTACCAATAATTTTGGCTGCGAGGCAAAGGATACGATGTACGTAAAAGTAATTATGCCAAAGCTTGCGTTCAATCCAGATTATCCGGTGGTTACTATTGAGCATCCCGAAATTACTTTCACAAACCTTACCTTAGGTGCTTCGTCGTATTATTGGGATTTTGGTGACGGTGAGAGCAGTATTGATAAAAATCCAACACATCGTTATTCCGATTTGGGAAAATATCATGTTGTGTTAAAGGCGGTCAGTGATATTGGATGCACGGATACTTTTGAAATGTATGTTAAAGTAATTCCATTTACGTTTGTAATTCCCAATGCTTTTCGCCCAGACAGTAATCTGCCCGAAAATCGTATTTTTTTGCCAATTCTCAGCGCTGTCGATCCCCAAAAATATCATATTCAGGTTTTTAACCGTGTGGGATCAGTTGTTTTTGAATCCGAAAATCCGGAAGTTGGTTGGGATGGAGCCAATTCGGAACAGGGAATTTATGTCTGGATTGTGAAATGCTCCGATATTCAGGGCTATGAGCATGCACAAAAAGGTACTGTAATGTTGGTAAGGTAAGCAATAATTGATATTAATATCATTGGTGACTGAGCTTGTCAAAGCCTATCGGATATCCCATTCCCCCGGGATCTCATAAAATGGAAAAATACTTTTCTTGCCCGGACTTTTCAACAGATACGAAATAGAGATTTCAGCTGCTCCATGCGACTGAAGACCAAGTCCTGAAATATTGAAGTCATAGGATACTGCGGTTTTAAATTGTTTGCCAATGAAACCCGCCATTATAATCATGTCTGCACTTTTTCTGCTTGTCAAACGGTTCCAGATACCAAGCGAAATTCCTTTACGGTTCGCATAAATTCCGTAGGTCAAATTTCTCTCTTTTCCTTGTGATTGAATAATGAAATTTGGATTGAGCTTGTAATATTTACGCCAGTGTCCAGGATGAAACCAAGGTAAATTTACCTCGAAATGTAGGGTGTATTTTCGCGGTAGCTGACTCGGAGAAGCCGAATAGATGGATTGGTCGGGCTCTGTCAGGTGATCGCTTGCAAGACCGAAAAAGTACTGATTGTTAAAAAACAATATTCCGGCACCAAAATCAGGAAATAACCGATTATTGTTTTCTGGAAATGTTTCACCCGTGGCTTGATTTTGACCGTTGATAGGATCCAGTCCGTCGGCGAAGATTAAATGGCTAAAATTTAGCGAATTAAATTGTGCACCTGCAGTAATGCTGCCATACATTGTCCATTCTGAACTCAGGTTTATTTCTTTTGAATAAATGAACTTAAAACTGGATTCCGAATAAATTCCATTGCCTTGCAAGTCGTTGTATGCCAGTAACCCAATTCCACTTTTAATCGCCGGCAGATAAGCGTCGAAGGATGCAAAATAGGTAGTATAAGCTTTGTTAAAACCTGGCCATTGATCGCGGTATTGAACTCCGGCACGGGGAACTTTCATTGAACCTGCATAGGCAGGATTCAAATACACAGGATTCATAAAAAATTGAGAAAAATAGGCGTCCTGGGCTTTTAGTAAAGAACATAATCCGGATATAAAGCTTGCAATCAGGATCACTTTCTTTAAAGCATTGGCTACGCCCATCATCTAATGTTTACAGGTAAAGTTGTCTGCTCAAATTTATGAAATAAAACTTACTACGGATATTTAAAATCACAACACCCATCTTTTTCATCAGAAGGAAAGACAATTCAAAAAATAGACGACTTTGTTGATAGCATTGAAAAAAGCTTATTTTTGCTTAAAAATTTGAAATTATGATACAACGTATTCAAACTTTATATTTATTGGTCTCAACGCTTTTTATTGGTCTCATGTTGTTGTTTTCTTATCCTGATAAAGTACAAGATGGTGTTGTTTCATTTATGATCGGCCTGATCATGACTATACAGGCCTTTGTCATCTTCAATTATAAAAACCGCAAATGGCAAATCCGGGTAACCCGGATTTCGATGATCCTCTTGATCCTTCTTGCAGGATCGTGTTTATACTTTACTTATTTTTCGAACAGTGGAACACCGCAAGGGTTTAAAATCAGCACGGTTTTTCCATTGGTGGCAATCATTCTTGACTATCTGGCCTTTCTTGCTATTCGGAAAGACGAAGCTCTGATCCGTTCGATAGACCGGATCAGATAGCTCCCTTGTTGTCAATTAAGCGGATAACTTTCAATGCGTTGTGTCGATTCGAAAAGGCATCTTCCAAAATGATTCTACGTTTTTCAATTTCTCCGGAAGTAAAATCCTGATCAAATAATTCATGGATTAACCGGATCATTTCCTTTGGACTGTCAGCCAGTTGGCATAAGTGTTCCAGGCCAGTTTTATGAATCATCGGAGTGTTGGCAATACAAAACCTTCCGGAGAACAATGATGCAAGCAGTTTTAGCTTCAAACCTGTATCCTGAAAGGTTGGTATCAGGCAAATGTGTGAATCCTGAATCAGCATCTCCATCTGCTCAATTTCAGGATTTGAAATCAACTGTATATTCGGAAGTTGGCTTATTTGCTGAATTAACCGTTCCCCCGGATTTTTCCCGGCAATAATTACCGGCTGACTAATCTTACCAAAAACATTCTTTATCAGGAATTCAGCTGCCTGATAGTTTTCGTGAACCGAAAGATTCCCATGAAACAGAATGTATTTTCCACGCCCCAACTTCGATTTGATTTCATTAAATGGATGAAAGGCAGGAACAAAATGCGAATGTCCATATTTATGATCGAAATAATAGTTGTCGTTGGGTGAAATGCACAACAAATGAGAAGCATTTTTTAATATTTTTTCGTAGCTTTTCAGCTTACAGGCTTCCATCCTGAAGAAGAGTTTTTTAAATATATTTCGCTCCGATTGGTATAAATTCAGGTAATATTCGTGCTCTATATTGTGTGTTCTGACTAACCTGAGATGGGTTGAAAGCAAGGAATGATCAAGATAAAAACAGGTATGCAAGCCTTCGAATAAAATCGGTGCATTATTTTCTGATAAATTTCTTAATAATTGATCGTTAGTACGTGTAACTGCAATGTAAGGTTTAGTTGCAAACTGCCAGCGAAGCCCATTCTTCCGTTGATAATAAAAAATCTTCGTACAGTACTTTTCAAGTTCAATAGCTTGTGGACGGTTGTATTCAAAGCAATGCAGATACACCGTTATTCCACATTCTGAAAGTGCTTTTATTTTATAGAATATGTCGATGATTCCGCCATAATCGGGCGGATAAGGAATATTGAAAGCTACCAGTTGAATTGCTGTCTCCAAGTCTGAAATTTTATTTAAATATAAAAAGAAAAACCACGAACTGACAAGCACTTCGTGGTTTTATATTCGACCTTCAATTTAGAACTATTTCTATTTTCTGTTTCCTTTCCCTGAATCTTTCTATTCTGTCAGCTTTATTCCACCATACCGGCTGTTAATCGAAACAGAACCTCCACCTGTACCAATATTTCCTTCAAGGTTAAAACTGTTGTTTTCCTTTATCCGGTTGCCTTTATAGCGGTTTTCAGGATATTTCACATCACAGTAGCTACATTCTGCCTGAAGTTTGTAATTCAGGTCATTCAAGGCTATATTGATGCCTCCGTAGCTGTTTTCAATCCTGATTCGGTTAAATTTATCACTTACTTTATTAATGCGAACCGAGCCATAACCTGTATCCAAATCAAAACTTTCGTTTAGCACGCCAATCTTGTAATTGGTGTATTTTGATACCGATTTTAGCTTGCCAAGTTCATCGATATTGATTCCATCGTATTTCGAATCAAGCGTCAGGTTTGAAGTTTTGTGCAAAGTGACCGTCGAGTATTTCGTGTCGAGTACGAGTTGGTCAATCTGATCAGCTACCAATTTCGAGTACTTAAACTCCATGTCGGCCTCGTTGATCGATTCAAGGTCTGCTTTTCCATAGTTTACAATGATTTTTACCGGATTACCGGCCGGAGCTTTCATGTTTCCGGCAGTCATCGAACCATAGCTGACTTCAAAATATCCTTTGGCATCCAATTCGTTAACAATCACATTTCCATATTTGTTGGTAATATTCAAATCCCTGTCTTTCGGGATATTCACCAGGTAATCGATCGTGAACGATTCGTTATTCCGGAAGCCTTCATCAATTTGAGTTGTGGCACTTACCAATCCGCCTGTTTTACCAAAACCGACCGATATCTTGTCCATCAGTGATTTTGCCTTTCCTGAAGATGTATTGTCTATGGTAATCACAACTTTGATGGTTACTGAATCGCCTCCCATATCATTGATTTTTACCTCTCCGAATTTATTGGAAACTCTTAATTCTGTCACACCGCTTTTTGCCCAGCCTTTTCTGATATTTTTGGTGTACTCGGTTCCAGCTCCCTGAACAAGCATGCCAGAGATAATTAGCAAGACTAATGAAAGACTAAATTTTGATTTCATGGCTTTTATTTTTTGTTTGTTTGACTTCTTTTAATTTGCTGATAACAAGCGACATCACATTCATCCGGGCCTGATAGTATTCGAGCATCGCATTGATGACACGTTCATCGTTCGGGTTGGCTTTCAAATCAATGAGTAATTTCTGATACATCTGGTCAAACTCTGACTGTTCTTTTCGCATCATTTGTTCGTCACTTTCTGAAATCATCCCTTCATCCTTTAACTTTTTCCATTGGTTCATGCCCATTTGAATGGAATTTGTGTAGTAAAATTCAACTTCGCGGTATTCCGGAGAAATTGAGCCCAGAGAGAGTGTTTCATGCGTTTCAGGAAGAAAATAGATGCGTGCCTGGTTGACAGCTAAAAGTGCAAATACAACGATTGCCGCAATCTCAAGAGTCAAACGCCAGTTGATTGTCCTTTCAGGTCTTGATGCTTTCTGAAGCTGTGCTTCAAATCGCTCAAAATGTCCTTCAGGTGGTTCTTCATCCTGAAAAGAATTTCGGTTATTGATGATTAATTTTTCCAATTCGTCTTTCATGACTGTCATTTTTAATTGTATTCAAAAAATTCTTCCTTGTACAGCATGTCACGAAGCTTCAGTTTTGCCCTCAGAAATTGCGTCCGTGATGAAACATTGGTAATTCCCAAAATCTGTGCAATCTCTTCGTGGTCGAAGCCTTCAAGTAAATAAAGACTTAAAACCACCCGGTATCCGTCGGGCAACTGCTGTATCGCTTTCTTCAATTTTTCAAGTTGTATTTCCGAAACTTCGAAATGTTCAGGTTCTTCATCCGGAATTTTATCATTCAGTTCCTGAAATTTCACTTTTCGTTTTTTTAACTCATCCAATGAACGGTTGATCACAATTTTTTTTAACCAGGCGCCAAAACTCACTTTTCCTTCGTAGGTGTCTATTTTGTTAAAAGCTTTCAGGAAGGCTTCCTGCATCACATCTTCCGCTTCAACAGGGTTTCCAACAAGGCGCAGGCAAATGTTATACATCGGTTTGTAATACAGTTTATAAAGCTCAAATTGTGCCTTGCGGTCGCCTTTCCGGCACCTGTCAAT
>JBAWZG010000158.1:0-10636 GCA_037143155.1 Bacteroidia bacterium | reverse complement strand
CCAATCATTTTGGTGTCGAAAAACCCGATCGGCATTTTCATCAACTTAATCAGGAAGTCGGAAATGATACTAATATTAATGCGTGTACTGATGTGAAGCAGAATCCATGAGCGGATGAAATCAACGGTCATCCGGCTCAGGAAAAGCATCATCTGAGCGGCCAGAACAAGATAGATAAAGTTAATGTCCTGAGTATTGATCCCTACATCAACAATGCTCTGGGTAAGAAACGGGAAGATCAACTGAATCAGACTTCCAACCAGAAAACCTAAAATCAATTGAATGACCAGCTTGCGGTGAGGTTTCAGGTATTTCAGCAAGAACCTGAAATTGCCGCGGTTCGATTGCTCACCTTCCAGTTCAAAAAACCTGGGAGTCGGATCAAAAAGCAAACAAATTCCCTTTTGTTCTCCTTGTCTGACGGTTGCCAGCCAATGTTTTTTAAATTCAGTTTCCGAATATTCGACCAGTCCAAATGCCGGATCTGAAACATAGACTTTTCCTTTCCGGACATAATAAACTACCACAAAATGATCCTGGTCCCAGTGAACAACACATGGTTTTGGAGCTTCAAGCAATTGCTCAAAGGTAATCCGGGCGCCGATGGTGCGGAAACCAATGGCTTCGGCGGCTTCGCTCAAGCCAAGCAGCGAAACACCTTCACGGGTAATATGTGCCAGTTCGCGAAGTTTATGGAGTGAGTAGGTCTTCCCGTAAAATGCAGCAATCATGCGGAGACAGGAAGGTCCGCAATCCATAGCATCGTATTGTTGGAAAAAGGGAAATCTGGGCATACCGGAATCAATGTTGCTCAAAAATAGCAGATTTAAATGAATCTGCTAATTTCAGTTCACATTTATTCAGTTGACATTCCAATATCGGCAAAAAGTTATGTTTGCCATCCATTAACATAGGAATGCATTTTGATGGAACTTGAAAATCAAGCAGAGCAACATTTTCAAACAAATCAAAAAAATATTCAAAAACATATAAATATTTCATGCATTTGGTTTTCAACCTATTAGATCGATATGTAAATTAAGGCTAAAAAGTACAATCCACTGATTCACTTCAGCTTTATAGATCCCGTAAAATAACTCGCGAGATAACCAAACCCTGTAATTATGCAGCAAGTTGGTTGTTAATTATTTATTACTAATTTTGGTCGTCTCTCTAAAATAATGCATCAGAAAACTGATAAAAAAAGATTAAAAAACCAATAATAAATTCGTATGAAAGTCTATAAAACAGATGAAATTCGCAACATTACACTAATTGGTAATGCTGGCAGTGGGAAAACCACCCTTGCAGAAGCAATGCTTTTCGAGGGTGGAGTAATCAACCGCAGAGGTGACGTTGGAAGTAAGAATACTGTTTCCGACTACCATCTGATCGAGCAGGAATACGGGAATTCCGTATTTTCATCGCTCATGTACACTGAAGTCAACGGTAAAAAAATCAACATTCTGGATACTCCCGGAATGGACGATTTCTGCGGAGGAGTAGTTGCTTCCCTTCAGGTTGCTCCTCTTGCCCTGATGGTTATTGATGCATCCACCGGGATTGGCGCCGGAACTGAATCGGCCTTCCGCCATGCCGAATTAGCCAACAACAAACTTATTTTTGTATTGAACCATCTCGATAACGAGAATGCGAATTACGATCAGGATGTCGAAAATTTAAAAGGCAAATTCGGCAATAAAGTAACCATTGTACAATATCCGGTAGAAACCGGCATCGGATTCAATTCCATTGTCGATGTATTGAAAATGAAAATGTATAAATATGGTCCGGATGGTGGAAAACCTCAGGTCCTCGACATTCCTGAATCGGAAAAAGAACGCGCCGACAAATTGCATAATGAATTGGTTGAAATGGCTGCTGAGAATGAAGAATCGCTCATGGAACTATTCTTTGAACTGGGTGAATTGTCGGAAGAGGATATGAGAAGAGGAATCAGAACCGGCATGACCAAACGCGATTTATTCCCTGTTTTCTGCGTTTCTGCCAAGAAAAACATGGGTGTCGGCCGACTCCTCGAATTTGTCTGTAACATTGCTCCGGCTCCTTATCAGGTGCCGATGCGCGAAATCCTTCAGGGAAAACCTGTCGTAATGAGCGAATCAAATCCAACTTCCCTGTTTGTATTCAAAACGGCCATTGAACCACATGTTGGTGAGGTAACCTACTTTAAAGTCATGTCAGGAAAGGTTACTGAAGGAAAAGATTTATACAACACCTTCAATAACGGCAAAGAGCGAATTTCGCAGCTTTTTGTTACTGCCGGAAAAAACCGCACCGCTGTTACCGAACTTGTTGCCGGAGATATTGGCTGCACCGTAAAACTGAAGGACACAAAATTTAACCAAACGCTTTGCGAAAAGGAATTGGACCTGAAATTTGCCCCAGTTAAATTCCCTGATCCAAAATTCAGGGTCGCAGTTAATGCTGTCGCTGAAACCGATGATGAAAAAGTGGGAGAAGTACTTCACAAAATGAAAGATGAAGATCCTACATATATTGTCAATTATTACAAGGAACTGAAACAACTCATCGTTGAAGGACAAGGTGAATACCACCTGAACACTTTAAAATGGTACTTCGATCACATCCATAAAATCGACATCGAATTTAAAGCACCGAAGATTCCTTACCGCGAAACCATTACCAAATTTGCAATGGGTGATTACCGTCACAAAAAACAATCGGGCGGCTCCGGTCAGTTTGGTGAGGTTCACATGATTATTGAACCTTATGAAGAAGGCAGTTTGCCTAAAAACATGTTCATCATGAATGGCAAGGAACAGAAAATTTCTGTTCGCGATACCCAGGAAAATATTCTGCCATGGGGCGGGAAGCTGGTTTATCACAACTGTATCGTTGGTGGTTCTATCGACCTACGTTTCCTTCCAGCAATTTTGAAGGGAATCATGGAGAAAATGGAAGAAGGTCCGCTGACCGGTTCATATGCCCGTGATATTCGGGTGTACATTTACGATGGCAAAATGCACCCCGTTGATTCAAACGAAATTTCTTTCCGACTGGCTGGCCGAAATGCGTTCAGTATTGCATTCCGGGATGCCGGCGCAAAAATCCTGGAGCCTATTTATGACCTGGATGTTTGGGTACAGGGCGACCGGATGGGTGATGTAATGAGCGATCTGCAAGGCCGCCGTGCATTAATCATGGGTATGGGCAGCGAAAGAGGATATGAAAAAATTACCGCACGTGTTCCGCTGAAGGAAATGAACAAATACTCTACTTCGCTGAGTTCGTTAACCGGTGGCCGTGGTGTTTTCAATATGAAATTCGCCAACTACGAAAAAGTTCCTCAGGAAGTTCAGGAAGAACTTTTGGCAGCCTACGCCGCCGAAGAAAAAGAAGAATAACGATCAATTCTATTTGATCGGTTCGAAATACTGACACAAAAAACCCGGGAACACCCCGGGTTTTTGCATTTTATTTTGGCTTTATCGCAGGATTTCATCCTGCGCTTTTACATTCCGTGCCTTCAGGACTGACAGGGGCAAAGCCCCAATATATATAAGCATAGGACGAAATGAAATGGAGTCCTATGAATAATTTAAGTCCTATTGAATCCTATTTCGCTCGTACTCCCAATCTTTAATTTCTTCAAACTTTGCTATTCCTTCGGCAATGGACGGGTGCTGCAAAACCGATTCAACGCTGACTTCAGGAATATATTCTTCAGCAATTCCGTTCCGGATAAAAATAAAGTTAAACCCAAGATCATTAGCTCCCACCAACCGGTAACCTTTTTGTTTGGCCAGCTTGGTCATTGCTTTTGGAGAAGCGCCATGATAAACCGGATGTTTTCCGGGGAAAAAGTAATCGGGATCGTAAGGAACAACAAGGTCCTCGAATCCAAATTCATTGTGTGTTTCAATTACAACCACCTGTGGTTGTACGATGTCAATCGCATCCCAAATCCAGTAATCATTTCCATCGATATCAATGGATAAAAGTCCTACTTCTCCTGTAAAACCAGCATTTTGAATAATCTGATTGATATTTTCCCGCTTGACCAATTGACATGCGAATTTGGGCGGGTATGTCCAAGGATGAGGATATTTGCCATAAAATTTTCGGCCTCTTTCAATGCTTTTTATATTGCCGTCAATAAACAACCCATACCAGCCAAAATTAAAAACCAGGTTTGCACTGTTGCTGTTTATGCCGTCATCTGAGCCGATTTCGATAAAAGTTTTGTTGTTCATTCCAATCACAGCGAAGATAAAAAGCAGCAGTCCATCTTCTTCAAACTGCGAGAAAACCCGGAATCCGGTGTCCTTCAGTTGAGGCAGAGTATGGTTTCTGACACCATCACGGTAATGCAGATATAGCTGCCTTTGGCTGATTTGTGCAGATGGATAAAACCGGTTCCTGATTTTCAGTATCAGAAAATGATTCTTTAAAAAGTTCTTGATTCTTTGGCCCATTTTTTACTTTCCCCTGAACAGATGAAAAAATCCCTTGGCCTTTCGTCGCGTACCATCACGGCCTATACCATCAACCACGTAATAATAAACACCAGGAGTTGCAAATTTTCCTCCAACCTTTCCATCCCAAACCGACTCAGGAATCGTCTCGGCTGTATTATAAAATCCCTGAACATTATTGCTTTCAAAAACATGAAGAACCTTACCCCACCTGTTTAGAATCGTGACTTTAACCGATTTCATCGAAAAGAATTTGATGGCAAACTTATCATTGATGCCGTTGCCGTCAGGAGTAAACACATTGGGAGCCTGGATAAACGATGAATCTGCCACAATGTAATCCTTCATATAAAATGTATCGGTACACGTGGTAAACTCAGAAACCTTTTTCGAAACAAGTTTCACCATATAGGTTCCTGTTTGCTCAAAAGTATAAACAGGACTGTCGTCATAAACAACAACCATGATGCTATCCTTGAAGATTCCGGCCTTAATTTCATCTTTAATCTTCTGAAGATCCTTGAAAATGAACCATTCGTACTTACCCGCATCACCATTTTCCGAAGTATTGGTAAAAGTCACAGTCAAAGGTGCTTCCGTTTTATTTGGATCACTTTTCTTTTGCTGACCTTCCAGAACATTTGTAAACGAAGCTTTAGTAACAATTGAGATGTACTGAACATTAGCCTTTCCCAAACAGGTAAACCGATCGGTCACTTCAAAAATATAATCCGTATTTTTTGTTGGCGGACTATAATTCTGGTAAGTAATCACATGGCTAAGTACAGCGGCTCCATCCATCCATGCCACTTTGATATCCTTATTCAATTCCAGGGGCTGTCCGGTCGACAAATCGTAGTATAAGAATTGTGGCGTTTCAATTGTTCCTTTTAAAATAAACGAATTACAGTCCGACTCCGGAATTTCGGCTGTCGCTTTTATGTAATTGTTAAAAGCCCAGGCCGTGTATGTTGTTTCTCCTGAAGAGGTAGTAATTTTCACCCGGTAACAACCGTCCTGGAGATTCAGTATCGTTGATTTGCCATTTTCAGATGTCATGGTAGTATAGTCGATGAAAGTTCTTGTCGAACTATCGTACTTCGACCAATCAAACTTTGCCGCCTCACTGTTTGCCGAACTTGCTGTGAACGATGCATTTTTTTCATCTTTCTGACCGCAAAAAACATGGATATAATCCTGTTTCCCAGTTGAATATTCAGTGGGTACTACTGCATCAGCATTCGAGGTAATCTGGGCAAATCCTCTATCCGGAGCCAATAGAATACAAGCTAAAAACAGCAGTCCACCAAGAAATTTAAATCGATTCATTCGTGAGTTTCTTTAACAGTTCACAATATTAACGCTAAAAATTGATTTATCTTTTGTGGCTCCTGAAATTTTCTGTTTTGCGGTACTTTAACCACAAAGACCACCAAGTTCTTTTCACGAAGGTCGCAAAGAAATGAACGTCGTGCTCTTTGTGGTAACACTTCGTGTTCTTGGTGGTAAAAAAATACTTCTTTGCCAACCTGAAAACTTGAAAAACAGTCTTACTTTTGGTGACCAATTTAGAAACAAAAACCAGTGCAGGATTATTTAGAAGGATTAAATGAGGCTCAGCGACTTGCCGTTGAAAACATCAATGGGGCATCGCTAATTATTGCGGGTGCAGGTTCCGGGAAAACACGTGTATTAACCATGCGAATTGCCCATTTACTAAAGAATGGGGTCAGGCCTGGTTCAATATTAGCCCTGACATTTACCAACAAGGCGGCTAAGGAAATGAAAAACCGTATTGCCACCATGGTTGGCCAAAACACTGCCAAATATTTGTGGATGGGGACTTTCCATTCGATTTTTGCACGTATTTTAAGAATTGAATCCGACCTGCTCGGGTATCCGTCCAACTTTACCATTTACGATTCAGCCGATTCGAAAAGTCTGATTAAAAGCATCATCAAGGATTTGAACCTCGATGATAAAATCTACAAACCGGGAGTAGTTTCGTCACGAATTTCGGCGGCCAAAAACAACCTGGTTTCGTCGGAAGTTTATGCCACTTTGCCGGAAATAAAAGATTACGACCAAAGTATTAAAATGCCATTAATCAGCCTGATATACAAAGATTATTCCAAGCGATGCTTTCTGGCTGGTGCCATGGATTTCGACGATTTGCTCCTAAAAACCAATACCCTTTTCAGGAACCACCCCGAAATACTGGCAAAATACCAACGGATCTTTGATTACATTCTGGTCGACGAGTACCAGGATACGAATCATTCCCAGTACATGATCATCAAAAAACTGGCTGCCACCCACAATAACATCTGCGTAGTTGGCGACGATGCACAAAGTATTTATTCGTTTCGCGGAGCCCGAATCGAAAATATCCTGAATTTCCAGAGTGATTATCCGAATCACAAGGTTTTCAAGCTCGAACAAAATTACCGGTCGACTCAAACCATTGTGGACGCGGCAAACAGCATCATTGCCAAAAACAAACGGCAGATACGGAAAAATGTATTTTCAGAAAAAGAAAAAGGTGCGCTGATAAAAGTGATGAGCGCGATAACAGATAACGAAGAAGGTTACCTCGTCGCCAATGAAATTACAGAAACCCGCTTGCGCGTACATTACCAGTTTTCGGATTATGCCATTCTGTACCGAACCAACGCCCAGTCGCGAATCTTCGAAGAATCGCTCCGGAAACGGAATATTCCATATAAAATATACGGCGGACTTTCATTTTATCAGCGAAAAGAAATCAAGGATTTGCTCAGTTACTTCCGGATGGTCATCAATCCAAAAGACAATGAGGCATTTAAGCGTGTTATCAATTATCCTGCACGTGGAATCGGGCAAACTTCACTGACGAAACTCGAACAGTTTGCAGCACAAAACAACCTCTGTATCTGGGAATTGGCTACAAACATCCCGCTTTTACTCAGCGAATTCAACAAAGGAACGGCAGCCAAAATCCATGGATTCACCCAACTTATTGAGGTTTTCAGGGAAAAACTCGAAAACTACAATGCATTCGAGCTGGCTACTGAAATCGCGACTGGTTCAGAAATAATGAAGGACCTTTACAATGAAAAAACTCCGGAAGGTGTCAGCCGGTACGAAAATATTCAGGAATTGCTAAACGGTATTCAGGAATTTTCAATTTCGGCCCGTGAAGAAGGAACTCCCAATATGCTGAATAATTACATGGAGGACGTTGCTCTGCTTACTGATCAGGATAACGAAAAACCAGAAGATAATGACCGTGTGACGCTGATGACCATTCATTCGGCCAAGGGACTTGAATTCAAAAATGTGTTTATTGTCGGGGTTGAAGAAAACCTTTTTCCATCGAACCAGATGGGACAAAAAACGCTGGAAGATTTTGAGGAAGAACGGAGGCTCTTTTATGTGGCACTTACCCGTGCCGAAGAAAATGCCTACCTGAGTTATGCCCGTCAACGATACAAATGGGGAAAATTGGACTTCTGCGACAAAAGCCGTTTTATCGACGAAATTGATCCGCAATACCTGAATATGCCGGTTGAAAAAGATGTATCGTTTTATGGCGAAACTCAGGATTTGCCATTTGCTGCGCCAAAACCGCGAGCGCAAACATCATCAATTCCGGGATACAGGCAAACTTCGGCCAATCAGCCTGATTTACAGCACAAATTAGTCAAGCTAAGGGAAGCAAAAAAAGAAACTGATTCCTTCGAATACAGTAATCCGGAAGAAATTCAGGCCGGGATGCTGGTAGAACATCAGCGTTTTGGCCGTGGAAAGGTACTTCAAATGGAAGGAAAAATGCCAGATATTCAAGCCACTGTGTTTTTTCAGAATGCAGGAAAAAAACAACTTCTCCTGAAATTCGCTAAACTCCGGATAATAACGTAGGAAATAGTTGTTAGAAAAGAGTCAATAGGAAACTTTTCTCTTCACTTTTTCCTCTTTTCTAATGACTAATGAACTTTTTCTGCTGACTAATGTCTAATGACTGAGAAATTTTTACTTATTTTGTATTCAATTCGTCTTCATCCTGATTATCTCTACAGATTTCCTTTATAAGATAACAGCCTGATTTTAAGAAAACATTATTTACATCCATGGATTATAATTCTAATCGCAGTAAGTTGCCTCTGCCTGAGTATGGTAGAAACTTGCAAAATATGGTCAATCATATTATGACCATTGAAGACCGCGCTGAACGGAACAGGGCAGCCAGAACCATCATAGATGTTATGGGTACCATGTATCCGTATCTCCGCGATATCAACGATTTCAAACACAAACTCTGGGATCATCTGGCCATCATGGCTAATTTCGAATTAGACATCGACTACCCATATTCGCCTCCATCTCCTGAATTCTTCAATACTCCGCCGCTCCGTATTCCTTATGATAATAATAAAATCAAATATCGTCACTACGGAAAGACGATCGAATTCTTAATTGAAAAAGCTGCTGTTCATGAAGATGAAAAAGAACGTGACTTATTAATTAAACTGATTGCCAATCACATGAAGAAAAGCTATGTGATGTGGAACAAGGATTCGGTTACCGACGACAAAATTCTGATGGATATCGAAGAACTGTCGAAAGGCAAAATTAAATGTACCGATCTTGTGTTAACTGAAACCAAGGATATTCTGTTTCGGAATCAGAAAAAACAAAATCCAGGGAACATTCCCGGAAGGAAATTTCAGAAACCGGACGATCGCAAGCAACAGCGACCATAAAATCCAAGTGACCAGGTAAAATTCAAAAATCAATTAACCAGGTATTTTTTTGAGATGGCAACTTTTAAAATTGAAGGAGGAAAACAATTACATGGCGATTTGCATCCGCAGGGAGCAAAAAACGAAGCGCTTCAGGTAATTTGTGCAGTACTTCTAACTTCAGAGAAAGTTCAAATCAACAATATCCCTGAAATTAGTGACGTCATCAAACTGATTGAAATTCTGAATCAATTAGGTGTTGAAACCGAACGAATCAGTAAAGGAAATTACACCTTCCAGGCCGACCAGGTTTTGCTTGATTACTTGAAAACTGACAACTTTGCCCGTCAGGCAGCCAGTCTGCGCGGATCAATCATGATTTTAGGTCCACTTCTGGCACGTTTTGGCATGGGGTACATTCCTCAGCCGGGTGGCGACAAAATCGGACGGCGACGACTGGACACTCATTTTACCGGTCTCCAAAAACTCGGAGCAACTTTCAATTACAATCCTGACGAACATTTCTTTAGTGTTGAAGCGACCAAACTGAAAGGAACCTATATGCTTTTAGATGAAGCATCGGTTACCGGAACTGCCAATATTGTGATGGCAGCCACCATGGCCGAAGGAACAACCACCATATACAATGCGGCTTGCGAACCATATGTTCAGCAACTTTGCCGGATGCTTGTTTCTATGGGAGCGATAATCGAAGGAATCGGCTCCAATTTGCTCACGATAAAAGGAGTTACATCGCTCACCGGTTGCTCACACCGGATTCTGCCCGATATGATTGAAGTCGGCAGTTTCATTGGACTGGCCGCCATGACCAATTCTGAAATTACCATCCGGAATGCCGGAATTCAGCACCTTGGAATTATTCCGGAACAATTTAAAAGACTGGGAATTACAATTGAGGAACGTGACGATGATTTATTCATTCCGGCTCAGGAACATTATGAGATTGAAACATTCATAGATGGTTCGATCATGAACATTGCCGATGCTCCGTGGCCGGGCCTGACTCCCGATTTGCTCAGCATCTTTCTGGTAATTGCCACTCAGGCGAAAGGAAGTGTGTTGATTCACCAAAAAATGTTCGAAAGCCGCCTGTTTTTTGTCGACAAACTGATCGATATGGGAGCCCAGATTATTCTCTGTGACCCACACCGGGCAACAGTTATCGGCCTCGATCACAAATACCAGCTCCGGGCAACCAACATGAGTTCGCCTGATATTCGCGCAGGAGTAGCGTTGCTCATCGCTGCTCTATCTGCCCAGGGAATAAGTAAAATCTCCAATATCGAGCAAATCGACCGTGGATATGAGAATATTGATGAACGACTGAATGCCATTGGTGCACGAATTGAGCGGATTGACTAATCAGGATTTACCTTTTCCATTAAATTATTTGCAGGAATAACAAGAATTTCTGATTCATTTGGAGTCATGTTG
>JBAWZG010000157.1:0-10646 GCA_037143155.1 Bacteroidia bacterium | reverse complement strand
ATGAAACCATTTATGGACGAAAACTTTCTGCTGCAAACTAAAACGGCACAGAAACTATATCATGAGCATGCTGCAAAAATGCCCATTTTCGATTATCACTGTCATCTCAGTCCAAAAGATATTGCTGATGACCGGATCTTCAATTCGATCACTGAAATCTGGCTTGCCGGAGACCATTATAAATGGCGCGCCATGCGGACCAATGGTATTGCTGAAAAATATTGCACAGGTGAGGCTTCCGATTGGGAAAAATTTGAAAAATGGGCAGAAACTGTTCCGCAAACTATTCGCAATCCTTTGTATCACTGGACACACCTCGAACTCAAGAAATTCTTCGGAATAAATGAAGTTTTAAGTCCGAAGAATGCACGCGAGATTTTTGATGCGTGCAACGCGAAATTGCAAACTCCCGAGTACTCTTGCCGCAACATTATCCGGTTGGCCAATGTACACACCATTTGTACCACTGACGATCCTGTGGATTCACTCGATTATCACCGGCAAATCAAAGATTCGGGATTCGAAGTGGCTGTACTTCCTGCCTGGCGGCCCGATAAATCGATGGCTGTCGAAGATGTTCCCAGTTACAATCTGTATATAAACCGATTGGCTGAAGCTTCAGGAATGGAAATCAACACGTTTGATGATTTGATGATTGCCCTGAATAAGAGACACCGCTTTTTTCATGAAAATGGATGTCGTTTGTCTGATCATGGCCTGGATACTGCATATGCCGAGGAATATACTGCGGAAGAAATTGATGGAATGTTTCTGAAGCTCAGGAGCGGATTCCGTTTGTCGATTAAATCGATTGAGAAGTTTAAATCTTGTATGTTGTATGAATTTGGCCGGATGGATCATTCGCAGGGTTGGACTCAGCAATTCCATCTCGGGGCACTCCGGAATAATAATACCCGCCTTTTTAATCAGGTTGGGCCGGATACCGGATTCGATTCGATTGGCGACAAGCCGGTTGCAGAACACTTGTCAGGATTATTGAACCGCTTGGATAAGGTAAACAAATTGTGCAAAACGGTATTATACAACCTGAATCCGCGTGATAATGAATTATATGCAACCATGATTGGCAATTTTCAGGATGGAAGCATTCCCGGAAAAATCCAGTGGGGCTCCGGATGGTGGTTTTTGGATCAGAAAGATGGCATGGAAAAACAGATCAACACCTTGTCGAACCTGGGTTTGCTGAGCCGTTTTGTGGGAATGTTAACCGATTCGAGAAGTTTTCTTTCCTATACACGACATGAATATTTCCGCCGGACGCTTTGTAATCTGTTAGGCAATGATGTGGAAAACGGTGAAATTCCAAATGATATGGAATTGCTGGGGCAAATGGTTGAAAACATCAGTTTCAACAACGCGAAGAACTATTTTGATTTTTAGAACTTAAGTCGCATACAAAAAATATATTTTAGGTTAATAACTAACTATCTATTTAGAACCACTTAATGAATCAAAACAAAACAATCGGGAATTATCGCTGGACCATCTGCGCACTGGTGTTTTTTGCCACAACCATCAATTATCTTGACCGTCAGGTCATCAGTTTATTGAAACCATATCTCGAAGCGGATGGTTTATTTGGGGCCGATCCGGCTCATTACGAATCCATTTATGCCAATCTGGTCATTGCTTTTCAGGTTGCCTACGCATCGGGTATGCTTTTGGTTGGCGGGATTATCGACCGTTTTGGCACTAAGAAAGGATATGCGCTTTCCTTGCTGGGTTGGAGTCTGGCCGCAATCGGACATGCTTTTGCAAAAACTCCGTTTGGATTTGGCGTTGCCCGTGCTGCTTTGGGAGTTCCTGAAGCAGGGAACTTTCCGGCCGCAATCAAAACTACCGCCGAATGGTTTCCAAAGAAAGAAAGGGCGCTCGCTACCGGAATTTTTAATTCAGGAACCAATATTGGAGCGATTATCGCTCCTTTGGTTGTTCCCATGATTGCAGTTACGCTGGGCTGGCAATGGGCTTTTATTATAACCGGAACAATTGGATTAATCTGGCTTATTTTTTGGAAAATCATGTATGATACTCCTGAAAATAAGTTGACCAAGGGACAGCTGAAACAAAGTGAGTACGACCACATCATGAGCGACAAGGAAGAAACTATGGCCGCTGATGGTTCGGAATTGAAAAAAATAGGATGGTTTAAATTGCTCACTTTTCGCCAAACCTGGGCATTTTTTCTGGGAAAACTGCTGACCGATCCGGTATGGTGGTTCTTCCTTTTCTGGTTGCCGGCCTTCCTGAAAGAACAATACCATCTGACCGGCACACAGGTAAGTTTTCCGATTGCCCTTGTTTATACCATGACTACATTTGGAAGCATTTTTGGCGGATGGTTGCCTAAACGATTCATGGAGAAAGGAATGGATGCCAATCGTGCCCGTAAGACGGCCATGTTTATTTATGCCTTGTTTCCTTTACTGGTGCTTTCAGCTCAGTATATGGGTGGTTTTAATATGTGGTATGCAGTAATTATAATTGGTATTGCGGCATCGGCGCATCAGGCCTGGTCGGCCAATATTTTCACCACGGTTTCCGATATGTTTCCGAAACGTGCCATTGCTTCGGTGACCGGAATTGGCGGCATGGCCGGCGCGGTTGGCGGAATCATGATCGCCAAATCAGCGGGTTTACTGTTCGACCATTATAAGGCTTTGGGTGATATTAAAGTCGGTTACGGAATCATGTTTATGATTTGTGCAACAGCGTATCTGATTGCCTGGACGGTGATGCATATGCTGGTTCCTAAATTTAAGAAGATTGATCTGGAATAGTTTGTAATTAATTAAATTCAGATTGCTGATCTTGTTCAATGTCAACGGCCCCTCGTTTCAAACAAGGGCAGTATAGTGGCCTGAAGCAATATTAATATCTAACTTGTTTTTAATTTTTTTATCGTTAAAAACATATAGCAAACAGCCGACATATAAATTAGATCAGGTATGCCACGTAACGGAAAATCGTATTTATTTAGATCCTCTATCAATGCTTTTGAATATCCAACTGTTAATTTCAATTGAATTTCGGGAACGAAATAGATGGCCGTAATTACAAAAACCCAAAGCAATGAAAAGAAAATAATTAATACCGGATATTTCGAGATGCCATTCGGACGTATCCAGTACATTGGTATCAATAAAATTAGCGGGAGATATACAGGAATAAGAAATATCCAAATAAACGCTGGAATATTTAAGCCGACTGCTTCACGTGTAGATAACCAATCAGATGGGTCAATCAAAAGCCACATTGGATAGCCAACTAAGCTTTCAATAAATAGCGTTCCCATTGAATATAAAGTCAAGAAGAATACAGCTATAAATAAAACCCGGCCAATTAAACGTGTATCATTTAAATATTTGTTTAGCAAAACAAAGGCAATTATTACCTGAATAGCTGCTGGTATTAATTGTAAATACATTGCATACATCAACATTCTGGAACTCAGTTCAGCACTTAATCCAAGCGATGGTAACTCTTTATGGATAGGAATAATTGCAAAAAAAGTGGTTGTTACCGAAAGTAAAGCAAATGCAAATGACGACCATAGAAGTGCACGCGAAAATACTTTCGAACAGAAATTTATGACAATTACATGCGATATAATCATTAATGCTGCTGGTATATAGCAAAACAGAAGCATTTTATCATTAAACAATTGCATGTAATCAAAAATGTTTCTGCTTACTTTCTGTAACTGGGGATAACTCACAAAGTAAGTCATCATAACTACTCCGAAGTAGTAAAAACAAAAAACAAAGTAAATGACTAACATCCACCTTTGCATTTTCGAATTTTCTTGTCTGTTCATGTTGATATAATATTACTTTGTATAAATATTACAACAATTTCCGAATTTATAATGTTCATACCATCATTTGTGTGCGCTCAACTGCCCCACGTTTATAGCGAGAGTAATAATTTTGAGTTTGCAGCTCAGTTTTTTCTTTTATATAGCACAAAAGGATCAGACAAAGACGCTGAACCAAAAACCCCTCGTTTCAAACGAGGGGCAGTGGAGATTTTTAAGGTTTAGTATTTTTATTTGAAAGTCACTTTTAATTCACTCCTTTGACCTGCATTTTTAAGGTGTAAACCGAAGTCCGGGCAGTGATGAATAGGATATTCCGCTTTTTGCCCCCAAAACAAACATTCGATGGCATTTCAGGAACTTCGATGGCTGCGATTTTCTTTCCGGTAGGATCAAATACTGATACAGCTTTATTGGTTAGATAAACATTTCCCAAGTTGTCGATGGTCATTCCATCCGAACCTTCCGGAGCAAAAAAGGTTTTGTTGCTTAAGGTTCCGTCGGCATTGATTGTGTATTTCCAAATTTTTCCATCGTTTATATCGCTGACATAAAGTGTTTTACCGTCCGGAGTTCCGATTAATCCGTTGGGTTGCTTGTAGTCGTCAATTACACGGATTACCTTTCCTTCAGGATTCAGATAATAAACTCCGCGTTTATCCTGAACTTCTTTCCGTCCCGGTTCCCAGTAGTCGCGGTGATAGTATGGATCTGACATATATATGCCGCCATTGGGTGCAATCCATAAATCATTGGGAGCATTCAACGGTTGGCCGTTGTAGTTTTCGGCAAGAGTCCGAATCTGTTTATCCATGGTGATGGCTACCAGTCGGTTGTGCAGGTCGGCACAGGCAACCAGTTCGCCCTTTTTATTGAAATAGGTTCCATTCGAACGGTCGCAAGGCTGCATAAAAGTTGTGATGGTTCCATTTTCGTTCCACACATCAATCTTGTCGTTGGGCTGATCAGTAAAAAACACGCGCCCATCCGGAGCAACCGAAGGACCTTCGGTGAAGGTATAGCCACTTCCGGCTTTGGTGACTACTGCATCTTTGGCAATGAGATTGTTGTTTTGCGAATTGCCTGTAAATGTCAGCAATACAATGCAAATTAGCAGGTAAAATTTAGTCATGGTTAAGTTTGATTGAGTTGGTTAATATTATCTGCCAAGTTTGAGATTTAAATTTACTTTTGCAAATTCTAAGCAAAAAACTAAAAACCAAATCCCAGTGAACCATTCAGGAATGAACCGGATTAAATTCTTATTGATTTTCTTCTTATCAATCTCTTTCACATCTTGTTTTGCACAATTGGCTGGCGACGGATCTTATATGTGGAACATATCCAACGTCAATTATTCGATTAATGCAAAGACCAGTCTTTTTCTGAATACCAAGATGCAGTTCAGCAACCAGACTGATCAGCTTGATTTTGCTCATGCAGAATTGACTGCTTTCCGTAAACTCACTCCAAAATTTTCAATGGGACTGGGCTACCGCCAGACTGAATCGTATAAATTGTCCGGCTGGTATGCCGGTCACAACTATTTGCTCTATGGCGTTTGTTTTTTTTCTCCGGCAAACGTAAATATCAAGTTTGCCAACCGGCTTGTATATAAAACTTTTAGAAATGCTGAATCGCAGATTGGATTGGATAACATTACCAATGTCGACTTTTTTGCCGGATCAGTTAACCGAATACCAAAACCCTATTTGGCCGACGAGGTGTTTTCAGAACTGAAATCATTTCAATTGCAGAATGTCAGGTTGTATGGTGGACTTCATATGTTGAAAATGGAGTATCTGACCATTGATCTTTTTTATTGTTACTGGTTAACCTGTCCGGAAGCAGGCTGGAAAAATTACAATGTTTACGGGCTGAGCACCAAGCTTATTATCTGATAAAATATTATCTTTGTTTTCAAACCCAAAAGATGAAACACTTTGCCTGTCTGTTTTCCCTTTACCTTTTGTTGCTCAGCATCGTTCCATGTGTTGATGCCGCAAAGGAAAACACATTGAGCAAGACTGAAATTTCACAAAATACTACTGCAAGTCACCCGAATGATATTGACGAATGTTCACCTTTCTGTACCTGCAATTGCTGTGTTTCACCCATCGTTTTTCAGAATTACTATCTTGAATTTGACTGTTTTTATTTCATTCAGGATTGCCCTTCCGAATATGCATTTCATGACCTTTCCCTCATAGGCACCTCCATTTGGCAGCCGCCTCGACTGAGTTAATACACTGTTAGTCATTATTGTTTTGCTTGTTTCCTGAAACTGGAAAGTCCGGACTGTTTGTATTAACTTTTTTAACGAATTCATTGTATGATAGAACGTATCATTTATTTTTCGATTAAGAATAAGTTCATTGTTGGTTTGTTTGTTGTCGCCTTAATTGGTTGGGGAACTTATTCGCTAACCCGTTTACCCATCGATGCCATTCCGGATATTACCAACAACCAGGTTCAGATCATTTCGCTGGCACCTTCGCTTGCCACTCAGGAAGTTGAAAGTTTTATTACGGCTCCGATTGAAGTGGCAGTGGCTAATATTCCGGATATTATTGAACTTCGCTCCATATCGCGTTTGGGTTTATCTGTTGTTACAGTCGTCTTCAAGGATGATGTTGACCTTTACTGGGCCAGGCAGCAACTGAGCGAGCGATTGAAAGAAGCTGAAGATGCCATACCTGCAGGACTTGCCAAGATCGAACTGGCACCTATTTCTTCTGGATTGGGCGAAATCTACCAATACCGGCTGGCTGTTGCTAAAGGACTGGAGAAGAAATATACTCCCATGGAATTGCGTACACTTCAGGATTGGATCGTTCGCCGTGAAATGCTGGGGACTCCGGGTGTAGCTGACATTAACAGTTATGGAGGTTTTGTAAAACAATACGAAATTGCTGTAAATCCGGAACGGCTTCGCGGCATGAATCTGACACTAAACGATATTTTTCAGGCGCTCGAACGAAATAACGAAAACACCGGAAGCGCTTATTTCGACAAAAAACCGACCGCCTATTTCATTCGGGGCATCGGGCGGGTAAAATCGCTGGAAGACATCGAAAAGATTGTCGTTAAATCAAGTTCTTCAGGTATTCCTATCCTGATCAGGGATGTTGCGACCGTTCAGTTTGGGAGTGCAACACGGTATGGTGCGTTTGTGGTCGATACGACCGAAGCGGTTGGCGGAGTGGTGATGATGCTCAAAGGCGCAAATGCCCATGAAGTGGTCGAAAATGTTAAAATCCGAATTGAATCCATTCAAAAATCGTTGCCCAAAGGTGTTACCATTGAACCTTTCCTGAACCGCTCTGAATTGGTGGGACGTGCAATCGGAACAGTTTCAAAAAACCTGATTGAAGGAGCGTTGATCGTGGTATTTATTCTGGTTTTGCTGCTGGGAAACCTTCGTGCCGGCCTTGTGGTCGCTTCGGTGATTCCACTGGCCATGCTTTTTGCGATCTCGTTGATGAATATTTTTGGAGTCTCCGGAAACCTGATGAGTTTGGGAGCGATTGATTTCGGACTGATTGTTGACGGCGCAGTGATTATTGTCGAAACGGTGGTCCACCGCATTTCGATGAGTAAGCATCACCATCCCGGAATTTCCAGGCTTTCGCAGGAACAAATGGATGAAAATGTATTCGATTCGGCCAAACGGATGATGAGTTCAGCCACTTTCGGGCAAGTCATTATCCTGATTGTTTATCTGCCCATCATGGCCTTGGTTGGCATCGAAGGACGGATGTTTCGTCCGATGGCGCAGGTGGTTACTTTTGCTTTGCTGGGTGCTGCAATTCTGTCGCTAACCTATGTTCCAATGGCTTCAGCATTGTTCCTGAGTAAAAAAACCGAACACCGGCGTAATTTTTCAGACCGGCTGATGGACGGATTTCATCGGGCATTTAATCCCATGATTGCTTTTGCACTTCGCCGGAAATTGTTGGTCTGCAGTTCTGCTATTCTGCTGTTTGCAGTGAGTCTGGTTCTTTTTACACGTTTGGGCGGCGAATTTATTCCGCAGCTCGAAGAAGGTGATTTGGCTGCCGGCGTCATGACTTTGCAGGGTGGTTCGCTCACTAATACGGTCGAAACGGTTGAAAAAGCCAATAAAATTCTGCTCGACAATTTTCCGGAAATCAAACATACGGTTTGCAAAATTGGTGCCGGTGAAATACCAACCGATCCAACTCCAATGGAAACCGGTGATTATATAATTACCCTGAAAGATAAAAGCGAGTGGACAAGCGCCCGGACTCGTGAAGAACTGGTTGCCAAAATGCAGGAAAAACTGGTCGTTTTGGCCGGAGTGAAATTCGAATTCCAGCAACCCATCCAGATGCGCTTTAACGAATTTATGTCGGGTTCGAAGCAGGATATTGCTGTAAAAATATTTGGTGATGATCTGAATACCCTGGCCGAAAAAGCCTCTGATATTGAGAAAATTATTCAGGGAGTTGCCGGTGTTGCTGAAATCAATGTCGAGAAAGTTACCGGACTGGCGCAGGTTCAGGTTGAATACAACCGCGACCGGCTGGCACAATACGGACTTTCGGTTGAGGAAGTTAATCGGGTACTTCGGGCTGCTTTTGCCGGAAGTCAGGCAGGAGTGGTTTTCGATGAAGAAAAACGTTTCGGTCTGGTGGTTCGACTGGATAAAGATTACCGTAAAAGTCTCGATGATGTTAAAAATTTGTCAGTTGAGCTTCCAAACCAGGGACAAATTCCTCTTGAAATGTTAGCCGATATTCAGATCAAATCGGGTCCGGCACAGGTTTCACGCGAAAATACCATACGACGTATTACCGTTGGATTCAATGTTCGTAACCGCGACATCCAGAGTGTGATTGCTGAAGTCACCCGGAAAATCGACCAGAACATAAAGCTTCCAACAGGCTATTACGTGTCGTACGGAGGCCAGTTCCAGAATCTCGAAGCAGCCAAGGCACGTTTATCCATTGCCGTTCCCGTGGCTTTGCTCCTGATATTTGTATTACTGTATTTCACTTTTAACTCGGTAAAACAAACCTTGCTGATCTTTTCGGCTGTGCCCATGTCGGCCATCGGAGGAGTGTTTGCCCTTTGGTTTCGTGGAATGAATTTTTCTATTTCAGCAGGAGTCGGTTTTATTGCGCTTTTTGGAGTTGCGGTTCTCAACGGTATTGTGCTGATCGCCGAGTTCAACCGTCTGGAAAAAGAAGGAATTGTTGATATAACTGAACGGGTTTTAAAAGGATTGCACACCCGTCTACGTCCGGTAATAATGACTGCTGCTGTGGCTTCACTGGGATTTCTCCCGATGGCCTTGTCAAACTCAGCCGGAGCTGAAGTGCAGAAACCGCTGGCAACGGTTGTTATCGGCGGATTGATTTCGGCTACATTCCTGACTTTAATTATTCTTCCCGTGTTTTACATCCTCTTTTCTTCCCGCAGATTCAGGTTTAACTTTAAACGGAAATCTATGAAAATAGCATCTCTATTTGTGTTCTTCCTTTTTGGTACAACTTTTCTGATGAGCACTCAGGCACAGAAAATAAAATCGGTAACTATTCAGCAGGCGATTCAGATGGCACTCGACAGCAATCTGGCAGTCCGCTCATCAGCCTATTCGGTAGATGTTCAGAAATCACTCAAAGGCGCTGCATGGGATCTTCCAAAAACGAGCATTGACGGTCAATACGGCCAGTTTAATTCGTATACGAAAGACAATAGTTTTACCCTGTCGCAATCGTTTGCTTTCCCCACGGTTTACCTGAACCAGAGTAAGCTGGCCAATGCCAACGTGAAAAGCAGTGAATGGCAGTTGAAAGCTTCGCAGCTCGAAATTGCCACTCAGGTGAAACAGGTGTACTGGCAATTGGCTTATGTTTATTCGAAACGAAAATTGTTCGAATACCAGGATAGCTTATATTCAGGATTTCTTCGTGCGGCGGAACTCCGTGCTAAAGTTGGTGAAACCAATCGCCTCGAAATGATTAATGCACGTTCTCAAAGCCTTGAAGTGAAAAACCAGTTGAGGCAGGTTACAGCGGATTTATCCATTTCAAATCAGAAACTGAAGACGCTTTTAAACACGAAAGAACTTATCACTCCTCTGGATACTGTTCTGCATCGCATCGATTTTACTGCAATTGGCGACAGTTCGGCTTTGTCTGCAAATCCATCGGCAGGTTTTGTTCATCAACAGGTAGAGATATCGCACGTTGAAAAGCAGCTTGAGCAAAGCCGGATGATGCCCGATTTCAGTATTGGATATTTCAGTCAAACCATGCAGGGAACTCAGGAAGTCGGCGGTATACCACGTACTTTTGGAACGGGAGACCGATTCTCAGGTATTCAGGCCGGTATTGCTATTCCATTGTGGTTTGTGCCCAATTCCTCACGAACAAAGGCTGCCAAATTGAAGGAACAGGTTGCCCGGACGAATGCTGAATACTATTCCAAATCGCTTTCAGGAAGCTACCGTGCATTGCTTGGTGAATATGAAAAATTCACCAACAGCATGGATTATTACGAAAAACAGGCCGTTCCTGAAGCTGATCTGATTATTGATCAGGCAACACGCAGTTTCAAAGCCGGGGCAATGGATTACCTTGATTATATCATGAACCTGAACAGGGCTTTGGGAATCAGGCAGAATTACCTTGATGCATTGAACAACTACAATCAAATCCTTATTTCCATTGATTTTATTACAGGTAAAATATTTTAATCAGAAATTATGAAGACAAATAAATTCATAGCAGCAATTCTTCTTTCAGTGATTTTCATTTCATTCGTTTCATGCAGTGGCGGA
>JBAWZG010000156.1:0-10665 GCA_037143155.1 Bacteroidia bacterium | reverse complement strand
GCCTCGAATGTATTTCTGGTTCAGGGTGATTTTGTTTGGAATGACCTTGGAAGTTGGGAAGAAGTGTATAAATACGATTCGAATAAAGATGAAAATCAGAACGCCACTTCCGGCGAAGTTGTTTTGATCGACACCAAAAACTCATACGTTTATGCACCAAACAGTTTGGTGGCTGTTGTCGGTTTGGACGATGTCATCGTTGTTCAGGAAGGAGACACCATTCTGGTTTGTAAACGCGACCGTGCTGAAGATATCAAAGCTGTTGTGGGGGAGATCACGAAACGGAAACTGGATCAGTATCTATAATTTCAAGCGAAACAAGGCAAGAAATACCTGCCAAAACTATTTTAACCTAAGCCTGATATTGCTTTGAATCAAATGATAAAAATATACCTGATAACATTTATTCTCGCTTTAGTTGCAGTGATTACAACCGGGCAGAACACACCGCCATCGTGTGTAATCACTTTTCCTCATTGCAATGCTTATTTTTCACAGGGAACGGATGTAACGATCCGTGTTTATGCAACCGATCTGGGCGGTACATTTACCAGTGGCACTGTTTCAAAAGTGGAGTTTTTTAAGGATGATGTAAAACTTGGTGAAACGAGTACCGCAACTTCAAATACATACTCCTTTTTGTGGACTAATGTTCCTTCAGGAACTTACAGGATTACTGCAAAGGCCACGGCCAGTAATAACGCGGTTTTCACTTCTGCAGGAGTTATAATTAGCATAGGTTCTGATGCCGTAACTTCTGCCGGACTGAGCGCGGGAAAAGGAAAATATTTATCCAATCTGAACGGGTATATCCGTTCGGATTACCTTAACTACTGGAATGGGGTTACTGCCGAAAATGCTTGCAAATGGGGATCAGTAGAAGCAACCCGTGGTGTAATGGTCTGGACGAATGCTGATAAAGCTTACAATTTCGCCAAATCCAATCACCTGAGTTTTCGTTATCATGCATTGGCTTGGGGAAGCCAGTATCCTGCCTGGATAAAAACCTTAAGTCCTACCGATTTTCAGGCTGAAATGGAAAAATATATGGCTGCCATAGCTGCAAGATATCCATTGATTGACCAGATTGATGTATTAAACGAAAACATGTATATTAATACCTGGAATAAACAGGAACATGCGGAAGGAACTCCATATTTCCGGGCCGGACTGGGAGGACCAGGGGTAACAGGGTACGATTGGGCCATTTGGCTTTTTGAAAAAGCCCGATTCTATTTCCCCAATGCGAAGCTGGTGATGAATGATTTTGAATTGGAAACAAATACTGCAGGATTAAACGAAATGCTTGCCGTGATCAAAGTGCTTCGCGAACGGGGTTTGATTGATGGTATAGGTACTCAGGCACACTATTTTAACCTGGATGGAACTTCGGTAAGTACCGTGCAGAATGCCTTAAATTCAATGGCCAAATCGGGTTTGCCAATATATGTTACCGAATTTGATTTGAAAGGTAACCCGGCATCCGAAGCCAATCAAAAAACGAATTACAGCAACCTGTTTCCGGTTTTTTGGAATCATCCGGCAGTTGCAGGAATCACTTTGTGGGGATATGTCGAAGGTTCAACATGGTCTGCAGGAACGGGTCTTTTAAATACCGATGGAACTGAGCGTTCGGCTATGACCTGGTTAAAATCCTATATGAAAAGTCTGCCTAATGTGGGCTATCCTTTTAAAGATTCCGGCGGAATCAATTCAACAAAGCAGCTGAACTTCAACCAGCTTTTGACGGTCTATCCAAATCCAGCGACCAATATACTTCAGCTTTCCACAATTGAAGCAATATCGAACTTCGAAATCTTCAATATTCTGGGACAACCACTGATTTCTAAAACAAATCCGGAAACTGCGATGATCGACATTTCCGGGCTGAATTCAGGCCTATACCTAATCCGAATCCGGCAGAGGGAAGAAGAAAAAACCTTCAGATTTATAAAGAAATAAATTTAAAATAACACTAAATCAATAGAAACAAATCAATGATAAACCGCCTTATTCAATTGATTTCTGCGATGCTTTTCAGCATTGTCGTATTTCCAACGCTGGTGAAAGCCCAAAATCCGGAAAACTACCAATGGAACAGCGTCAGATTTGGCGGCGGAGGTTTCGTAACCGGAGTAATCACCTGTCCGACAGAAAAAAACCTGATTTATGCCCGAACCGATGTGGGTGGTGCTTACCGTTGGGTAGAAGAAACCCAAAGCTGGAAATCGATTTCTTATGCAGTGAGCCCGTCGCAAACCGGCTTGCTTTGCGTCGAAAGTCTGGCAATCGATCCAATGGAGCCGAACAAACTATACTTGTACGCCGGACAAGGATACTTCAATAATGGCTTCACAGCAATCATGATTTCAAGTGATTATGGTGAAACCTTTAAAACTGTCGATGTCAGTTCAAAATTCAGAGCAAACGGCAACAATTCTGGTCGTGCCAATGGAGAACGACTGGCAGTCGATCCAAACAAAGGAAGTATTTTGTTTTGCGGCACCCGCGACAAAGGTCTTTTCAAAAGTACCGACAGCGGACTTAGCTGGACAAAAGTTGCGGGTTTCCCAATTGCATTAACAACCAACGGAAACGGAATCTGTGCTGTGGAATTTGATGCTGCATCTTCCACCAAAGGAAATCCTACCCAAACGATTTATGCGGCCGTTTCTCGCTCAGGTGCCGACAACATTTATGTCAGCTACGATGCAGGCGAAACCTGGAATCCGATTCCAGGAAATCCAACAACATATATGCCTCAACATTTTTTGCTGAACGGTGATTTCCTCTATATTACCTATGCCGATGGCGAAGGTCCGGGAACACCTAAAGGTGAAGGTGCTATCTGGAAATATGATTTGAAAAACAAAGTTTGGAAAGATATTTCACCGACAAACCAATCATATGGCGGAATTTCAATTGATCGTTCTAATCCGTTAAACCTTGTTATATCGACTTATGGCAAGTGGCAAAGTCAAACCTGGATTCCCGGAGTTACACCCTATGGCGACGATATCTACAAGAGCAAAGATGGCGGATTCACCTGGAGTAAAAGATTACTTGGAAATAATCTGGCAAAATACAGCGAACCCGACGTCACCTGGCTGAAAACCAATTCGCAGATGCACTGGTCAGGAGATCTTGAAGTTGATCCGTTCAATCCTGATCGTATTTTCGTGATTTCAGGAAATGGAATTTACACCAGTTCCAATTTGAGCGCACCAGTTTCGAACTGGCGAATGGCTGTCAACGGCCTGGAAGAAACTGTTGTGTTGGATGTGATCACCATTCCGGGCGGCCCGACCATGACCGTAATGGGTGATTACTGCGGTGCATCCTATTCAGATATTTCGAAATATGGAAATCAGCACAACCCTTCCGGAGGAACAAGTACAGCCCTCGACTATGACGGAACAGCCAAATGCATTGTACGTTCAGGAAGTGAAATTACAGTTAGTGGAGTAAAAGGAGCACTTTTGTATTCGCTTGATGACGGGAAATCCTGGAAGCTGATTCCTTCAGCAAATACTGGGCTGACCAAAGCAGAACAGGGTTATCCTGCGGTGAATGCCGATGGAAGCATCATCGCCTGGAGTGTCGGTTCTGCTGTGTATTATACCACCGACAAAGGGCAGACCTGGAACAAATTTCCCGGAATTACATCCATGTTTCGGGTTGCTGCAGATAAAGTCGACAAAACAATCTTCTACATCAGTACCGGAACTTCATTTCTGACATACAAATGGAATGGAAACGGATTTGATTTAAGCAATACCCTGAAAATCACAGGTGCAAGTTCATTCGGCAAATGGCCACGACCTGTTTCAGGTGTGGAAGGTGATGTATGGATTTCGGCTGATAACAGTGGATTGTACCGGATTACCGGTAAAGGAACAAGCTATTCCAAAATAACAGCTGTTACTAATTGTAGCGCGGTCGAATTCGGGAAAGCGGCTCCCGGTAAATCATATCCTGCTATATACATCTGGGGCAAAACAAGCGCAAGTGCACCCTTTGGAATTTACCGTTCGGATGATACAGGTGCCACATGGGTCAGGATAAATGATGATAAGCATCAGTTTGGAGGATTGGCCAACGGAGGCTTTGTGAAAGGAGACATGAATGTTTATGGCCGGGTATTCGTCAGTAATGCAGGCCTCGGTTTGATTTACGGCGATCTGATCTCCACAACTGCTATCGGCGTTGTTCCTGATAATTCTTCGAATTTAACTTCTGTTTATCCCAATCCATTCAGCGAACAGCTTACCATCAGCAAAACTAATGGAAGCTTTACTTACCGTATCATTTCAGTTACCGGAAAAGTCGTGGAATCGGGCAAGGGAACAGGCATCATAAATACCGGACAAAAACTGAATAATGGATTATATTTTCTCGAGGTTAACCCTGGAAATATAAAAAACAAAGAGGTTTACCGGATTGTAAAACAAGGCAAACAATAAAATCGGTGTTTTATGAGAATGTATTTCGAAAAGAAGCTTTATTTAGATAGTTTTTTTTAAGCCGCACATGATGTTTACATCCGCAAATGCGCCTGAATAAGATGTTCCTAAACATTTTTCTCAGGCGCAAAGCTTTGCGTAAACCTTTGCGCTGTGAGGCTCTGTCGTGGAGACAATTTCGAGTACATTTTATTGCGATATTTACTTCTGAAAACCTTGAATATTAAGCAATCGGGGTATCTAAAATAAATTTGCCAAATATCATATACAATCTAATGAATCATCGATATAAGATCATATCAGCAAATTTTCGGCTTGCCTTTCTGGTTTTTCTTTTTCCCCCTTTACTGATAGCTCAGGTGAAGATTAACGATTGGGAAAATCCTGAGGTTATAGGCATCAACAAGGAAAAGGCACATGCAACTTTAACCCTTCCAAGCGAAAAGAGGAATAATCCGAATGTGGTTTCATTAAACGGAGTTTGGAAATTCAAGTGGTCGCCTAATCCCAGCGAACGACCCGTTAATTTCTTCAATCCCGATTATCAAATAGCTGACTGGGACAATATTTTGGTTCCCGGAAATTGGGAAATGCAGGGTTTTGGAACACCCATCTACACCAACATTAAATATCCGTTTAAGCCTGATCCACCCAAAGTGATGAGCGAACCAGATAAAAACTTTACCAGCTTTGCTGCACGAAATCCGGTTGGCAGCTATCTAACTACTTTTCAAGTTCCTGAAGCATGGCTCGACAAGCTGGTTTTCATCAATTTCGATGGGGTCCAATCGGCCATGTACATTTGGATCAATGGACAAAAAGTAGGTTACAGCGAAAATTCCATGTCTCCGGCCGAGTTTGATATTAGCCGTTATCTAAAAAATGGTGAAAACAAACTTGCTGTTGAAGTTTATAAATGGTGCGATGGAAGCTATCTTGAAGATCAGGACATGTGGCGCCTGGCAGGTATCTTCAGGGATGTGGACTTGATTGTCAGACCAAAAACATTTATTCAGGACTATTGGGTTCAAGCCGAACCCAGTGCTGATTTTAGGAAAGCAAAATTCAATCTGAATTTAAATATCGAAAACCGCTCCGGAATTAATTCGAACAGCTTGACGGTTGAGGCACGGATTTCAGGTTTTTCATCCTCCGGAAACCCTTTGGAAATTCCACTTTCAAAAAAGGTCCTTGCCATTAAAGCAAATTCGTCGCAAAGTTTTACATTGACCGGTGAAATGATCAATCCGCGCTTGTGGTCAGCTGAAACACCTGATTTGTATGAGTTGGTCTTGACCCTGAAAAATTCGAAAAATGAAATTCTGGAAACGGCCAAATGCCGATTTGGCGTGCGAAAGATTGAAGTTCAGGGCGATGTTTTTACCATCAACGACAAGGCAGTGAAGCTTAAAGGGGTAAACCGACATGAGCAGCATCCCCGGACAGGCAAGCATGTTGACCGGCAAACATTGGTTCGAGATCTGGAATGGATGAAGCAGGCGAACATCAATATGATCCGGACCTGCCATTATCCGGACGACCCATTGTTTTACGAGTTATGCGACCAATATGGCTTTTATGTGATGGATGAAGCCAATCAGGAATCGCATGGCTTTGGGATAGGAAATAAGGTGATGGGAGATGACCCGGGATGGAAAAAGGCACATGTTGACCGTGCTGTTGCCATGGTTCAGCGGGACAAAAACCATGCCTGTGTAGTTTTCTGGTCCCTTGGGAATGAAGGAGGACGAGGCCGCAACCTGATCGCGATGGCCGATACCATCAAAAAGATTGATCCTTCCCGACTCATTTTTTCTGATACACAGCGTGATGTGTCAGCTATTTACGATGAAGGTTACCTTCACCCCGATTCGCTGAAAAAATTAGGAGAGCGGATTAAAGACAAACCTGTTTTTATGAGGGAATACGCTCACGTTATGGGCAATTCGGGAGGAAATTTGCAGGAATACTGGGATGTAATTTATGCCGATCCCAGTCTGGCAGGTGCAGCCATATGGGAATGGGTTGATCAGGGACTTGCCCGTAAAAAAGATGGTTCACCACTGAAATACGGTGAAAATCCAGCCGACCTTCAATTGAAAGATGATGAATACTGGGCTTATGGCGGCGATTTCGGCGATCAGCCCAACGATGGAAATTTTTGCATCAAAGGCCTGATTGGTTCAGACCGAGTTCCATATCCGCATTATTACGAAGTGCAGAAAGTTTATCAACCGATGGATTTTATACTTGTTGATGCAGCTCAGCCCAAGGTGAAAGTAATTAACCGTTATGACTTTACTTCACTCGACCAGGTTGACTTGGTTTACGAATACCTGTCGAACGGAAAATCCATTCAAACCGGAATCCTCGACGGCAGTTCCATTCTTCCGGGGCAATCGGGTGAAATCAGAATTCCTCCATTCAAAACAGAAATTTCGAATTCAGAAATTTGCCTCAATCTGTACGCCAGATTGAAAACAGCGACCGTTTGGGCTGCTGAAGGGTTTTGCATTGCCCGCGAGCAGTTTGTACTTAAGCCGTTCACGGTTCATGGCATCGCTGCTTCAGCAAATGATCTGCAAGCCAAAGAAAATGATACTGAAATTCTGGTTCAGAACGATTGGTTTCGGGCTACTTTCAGCAAAAAAACAGGTTCGTTGCTGAACTGGAAGGTTAAAAATAAGGAATTGCTGGTTGGTCAGCTTGAACCGTATTTCTGGAAGACACCAAATGACAACCAAAAGAACAGTGGTTTTGTGCGCGATCAGGAAAAGTGGAAGACCGCCGGAGAGAAACGTACCGTCGAAGCCGTTGAAGTGGTCAAAAACGATGGAATAGTTTCCATTCACTTTAAAATGAAGCTGTCCGATATTGGAGCTTCCTATCAACTTAGCTACCTGCTGAACGGTGAAGGAAAAATACAGGTAAATGCGGACTATTTACCGCTCTGTGACACCATTCCGCTGATTCCTAAATTTGGTATGCGCATGCAAATTCCCGCTCAATTTAATACGATTGATTGGTATGGCCGCGGTCCCTGGGAAAACTATCCCGACCGAAAATCTGGTTCATTGATTGGGAATTACGATTCGAAGCTTGAAAATTTCATCACGAATTATCCGGCTCCGCAAGACAATGCCAACCGCTGCGATGTGCGCTGGTTCTCGTTTTCAGAACAAAACGGCAGCAGCATTAAAGTAACCGGATTACAGCCGCTCTGTTTTCATGCCTGGCCTTACACTGAAGACGATATGGAAAAAGCCAGACATCCATTTGATTTGCCAAAACGTGATTTCATCAACCTGAACATCGACTTGAATATTCACGGCGTGGGCGGGAACGACACCTGGGGCGCCAAAACCATGGAGAAATATACGGTTCCGGGAAATAAACCATACAGTTATGGGTTTGTGATGGAAGTTCTTTAGAATGAATAAGCATAATCAGTTAATGAGTTGTTCTAACAAAATCGCAATAATGCTAAAAAAAGCCGTACCACTTTCAGTCCTTGCATTTCTTTCTTTTAACCTGTCGGCACAGGTAGCTACCATTGATGTTTCAAAAGTTAAACAAGTGATCGACGGTTTTGGAGCGAGTACAGCCTGGCACGGGCAACTCACCGTTGCTGAAGCCGATGCCGCTTTCAAAAATGACAATTCGGAGCAAATGGGTTTGAGCATTCTGCGTGTCAGGATCGATCCAAACTCTGCATGGAACGACGAAAAGCAAAATGCGATCAAGGCTAAAGCTCGGGGAGCTTTGATCCTGGCTTCACCATGGACTCCACCGGCATCCATGAAAACAAATAATAACCTGATTGGCGGCGAATTAAAACCAGCTGCGTATGCCGATTATGCATCATTCCTGAAAAAGTTCTGCACCAGCATGGGGAATGTGGATGTGGTATCACTTCAAAACGAGCCAAACATACAGGTCAACTATGAATCATGTACCTGGAGCGCGGCACAGCTGCTTGAGTTTTGTAAAACAAACGCGCCTGCCATCGGGACTCCGGTAATGATGCCAGAGGCCTTCAATTTTGATTGGAAATACTCCGATCCGGTTCTGAATGATTCCGCAGCAAATTCGCATATTCAATACATCGGAGGGCATATATACGGCACCCGGCCCTATTTCTATGCCAACGCCTCTAACAAAGGGAAAAAGGTTTGGATGACAGAACATTACTATAATCCGGATGATATCGATACCTGTCTGATTATGGCCAAAGAAATTGCAGATTGTTTCTATTATAGCCAAAACGCTTACGTTTGGTGGTGGCTTCGACAACCGGGTTGTAACCTGATGGAAAAAGGGGGCAAGCTGAAACGAAAAGGGTATACCATGGGACAGTTTTCGAAATTTGTGCGTCCCGGTTATTATCGGGTTGATGCCACTTATCAGCCAAAAACAAAGGTGTACCTGGTAGCTTTTAAGGGGAACGACCAAAATGTGGTGGTGGTAATTAACCAGAATAAAAACACTGTAAGTCAGTCATTTGGCTTTAAAAACGATACAGTTTTCAGCGTGAAGAAATATGTGACTTCAGGAAGCAAAAACATCAGGGATGAAGGAACAATAACCTGTTCCAAAAATTCATTTACCGATAACCTGGATGCACAAAGTATAACTACCTTTGTAACCAGCAAAATTCCGACAGGCATTCATTCGCTCAAAGAAGCTGAAATCCGGATTTTTCCCAATCCTGCATCCCAATATCTTCAGCTTTCTACGGTTGAGGCAGTAACTAACCTTCAGATCTATAACATTCTGGGTCAGCCATTGATTTCCAAAACAAATCCTGAAACTGGGACTGTCGACGTCTCCGGTTTAAATTCAGGAATATACCTGATGCGAATCCGGCAAAGGCAAGAAGATAAAACCTTCAAATTTATCAAGAAATAAGGAACCCTAAAGATGTAAAATATGAAACAACTATTTCTGGTTCTTCTGATCCTGGTTTCAACGGGTAAACTGATTGACGCTCAATCGAAACTCATTAAAATAGCAGACAACCACAAAGGTCGGGTCTTTGAAGGAATTGGCGCGTTGAGTGCTGGCGCCTCTTCCAAATTGCTGATGGATTATCCTGAATCCTATCGCAGCCAGGTTTTTGACTTTCTGTTTAAGCCAAAATTTGGAGCCAGCCTCCAGCAAATCAAGGTGGAAATAGGTGGAGATATCAATTCAACCGATGGAACCGAACCCAGTCATGCCCATTCGCGGGACGAATTTCTGAATCCAAAACCGGAATATTTCCAGCGCGGATACGAATGGATGGTGCTGAAAGAAGCAAAAAAACGCAATCCCCAAATTCTGACCGATTGCCTGGAATGGGGCTGCCCCGGCTGGATCGGCGATGGCGTTTTCTATTCGCAGGACAATGCCGATTACATCGTTTCATTTATTAAAGGAGCAAAAATGTATCATGGTATTGAGTTCGATTACACTGGAATATGGAACGAGCGGCAATACGACAAGGAATGGATCAAACTCTTGCGAAAAACGCTGAACAACAGCGGACTGACAGATGTAAAAATCATTGCCGCCGATATTTTCGACTGGAAAATTGCTGACGATATGCAGAATGATCCTGAACTGAATGATGCGGTTTATGCCATCAGCAGTCATTATGCTGACCGCGAAAAATGGTGGAGCAAGCCAACGTATGGATCCTCAGAAACCGCTCAAAAATCGAACAAACCCATTCATAACAGCGAAGCCGGTCCGTGGAAAGGCGATTGGGACGCTTTCGAATACCTGATCAAATTGTATAACCGGAGTTACATTGTCGGGAAAGTCACCAATATCATTACCTGGAGTTTGATTACCAGCTATTTCGACAATCTTTCTCTGCCCAATTCAGGGTTGATGATGGCCAAAACTCCCTGGAGCGGACATTATGAAGTTCAACCGGCCATTTGGGCGGCGGCTCATACCACCCAGTTTGCCGAACCGGGCTGGAAATACGTCGATTCGGGCTGCGGATTCCTGAAAAAAGGAAGTTATGTCACTTTAAAATCGCCGGATGACAAGGATTACAGCATCATCATCGAAACGGCTGATACCACCGGTAAACAAACGGCTACTTTTGATTTGGGCAGTAAATTATCCGGGAAATGGTTGCATGTCTGGAAAACCACCCGTGGAAAATGCGAATTCGAAAAGCAGGCCGATCTCAAGGTCAGGAATAACAAAT
>JBAWZG010000155.1:0-10695 GCA_037143155.1 Bacteroidia bacterium | reverse complement strand
ATAAACCCTTGAATAAACTTAAGTATGCTCTTGCATCTTAATCGCACAACGGGTTGGTATTATTAAAATTTGGTCATACAAACTATCAAGGTTTTGTGCCGTAACCCTAACAATTTTTTGAAGAAATTCCCATTGATTGACAAACGGTTGAAACGTTTCTATATCAATAAAACAGCTACTACCTTTATCCAATGTTGGTTTATACAAAGGTAAAGCGATCAGATTTCCAAAACCTTTCCCGGATAGTGAATCTTGATTGGGGAAAAGACGGTCGAAGCTTGAACTTTTATCGAAAATGGAGAATATTCCAACCTTTTCGAGAAGTGAAATGATAATCTTTCTACTTTTCAGCGCTCTGGATACGGTTGATCAAAAAATATCCAAACATGTCCTCCATTCCCTGACCGGGAGCGTTCAAGATATGCTGGAATATTTATTTCATTACAGTATTTGATAAAAGCCCTACATTCATTTTCCCAGTTAGCCTTGTCGAAATCGGCAGCAATAAACCATGAAGTATTATCCTTCAATAATGGGTAGACACCAATTAATTGTTCTCCCCTAAGATGCATTGCAATTTGATCATCAGAATAAGGTAAATGGGTTTTTTCATTATAATTCTGAAAGGTGCCGCCGCGCATTGTGTGCATCCTATATTGATAAGGATCATACTGATATTTGGGCATATACCCATTTTTGTTGCCCTTTTCCCAACGAACAGCAAAAACATCATCTCTACCTTTGAATAGAGATTTGTATAATTCAATCTGACCTTTCAAATTTTCATCAACCATATTCAGGGGAAAATTTAGTTGAAAAATACGTTAAAATTTACAATTCTAATAAAGATGCACTGAAGATGACAAATTTCTAGATCTTTATTTTTTTGATTTTGTGAACGGGATAGTTTAAATGGATGTGGAATTGTGATTAGTTGAATTACAGATCTTTATGATTCAGTAATAAAGTAATTAAGTTGCAACTTCCATCCATTAGGGGAGCCATAGAGGACAAGAGTTCATTTTCGAGCTCTTGTCTTTTTTTTGTCCCTCTGCAAACCTTGCTGGCATTGAGTAAAACCTGAATGGGTGTCGTGAATTCGTAGGTTACAACTTTTGATTTCTCCAAAACGATTTTTTTTGAAAAGATGCAACTTAATATCTTCTTTTTGGTATTTCCATCCGACTTCCTGTAATATGACACCAAGTTTTCCAACATAGAACCCTCCAGATAAGTGTATCCCATAATCGGGGCCTTGTCAGATTTAAGATCTTTCGATAGGCAAATTGGATGGCTGAAAATAAATCTCTATTTTATAAATTCTTTGGTAATAACCATAATCGGATACTTTAGTAAAGTATTTTAATAACTTAGGACTCTTGAACTCTCTAATCAGACTTGACATTGAACCTCGAAAAAGACCAAATTACCTCTGAACTATTGTCCCGTTTAAAAAATGGGGATATGTTGGCTTTTGACCGGGTTTATGAATTATATAGCCACAAACTGTTTTCCTTCATTTGCAAAATATTAAAGAATGAAGCTGAAGCTGACGATATTGTTCAGGAAGTCTTTATCAAAATATGGGAGTCGAGACACAAGCTTGAAGATTTCAAATTATTGAATGCTTATATTTTTACTGTAGCCTATAATAGTTCAATTGACCTCATCCGCAAAAGAATCAATAACAATAAATACCTTGAACACCTTCGGAATTCTTCTGTAATTTATACTACTCCAAATTCGATAAGTGAACTTGAATTTAGCGAACTGAATACTCAAACTGAAAAATTGATTGCTAATTTACCGGAGAGGCAGAAACAGGTTTTCATTTTACACCGGGAAAAAGGTTTAACGTATCCTGAAATCGCAGAACAATTGGGAATATCGAGAAATACGGTTGAAAACCACATGGCAAAAGCCTTAAAATATATGCACAAGAATATAGATAATTCCTTGCTGATAAATATGTTGTTTGTGAGTCTGTTCCTATAATTTCGCTATTTCTATTCTAACGGCATCTCCATTTTATTGGGCAAACACAGGCATTCATGTCCTATTTTATCATTTGCAAAGTCAATCCGATTTGTTCAAAATTACCTTTTTTTTGAAAAAAAACATATTTTTTCATTATTGAGATAGTGGCGTTGCTTAGTTTAAACGTATCACTATTATAACAACCTTAAAATAAAGGGTAAAAACATCAATTCGTAAACGGATATTTTAGAAATCCCATGAATTTAGAGATTAGTTTTTCAGAACACATCAATTATGACAAAAGAAATATTCATAAAATACCTGCAGGGGAATTGCACCGAAGAGGAATTTAATCAGATTCTTTCCTGGATTCAGGAAGGTTCTCAATCGATTTCAGGGCAAGGAATAGTTCAGCAGATATGGGAGGAATTCGAACCTGAAGCCGGACCTGTTGAACGGATAAAATACAACCGGATATTGGATAAAATTCATCACCGGATCAATATTAGCCAGAATCCTGCCACATTAGGATTTCAAAGAGACAAAACCAAAAACCGGATATTGTTAATACTAACACGTGTTGCTGCAATTCTTCTGTTGCCTGTTCTAAGCCTGCTACTTTACACCAACCTTTCAGAAAATGACCGTTATGCGGCCAATATAAATGATCTGGAAGTTAAAGCTCCTGCCGGGTCCCAAATGCACATCGAATTGGGCGACGGTACAAAGGTGTTTCTTAACCATGGCAGTAAATTAAAATATCCCTATCGTTTCGAAGATCATAATCGCAAGGTTTTCTTAACCGGTGAAGCTTATTTTGAGGTAGCCCATAACTCAAAGGTTCCATTTATTGTCGGAACAAATCGTATGGATGTGAAGGCCACCGGGACAGCATTTAATGTCAGTGCATATGCGGATGACGATGCCGTTGCGACTACTCTTGTTAAAGGGACGGTTATACTTTATGACCGGAAAAGCAACTGCGAAATAAAAGCATTAACACCTGGCGAATGTTTGAAATTTAATCTGCAAAAAAACAGCTTTACCCTTGAGACGGAAAACACCGTAAAATATACCGCATGGAAAGATGGCTTGCTGGTTTTCAAAAACGATAATGTAGAAGATGTTGCAAAAAAACTGGCCAGGTGGTATAACATTGAAGTTGAAATTACCAATAAAAAAATAAAAGCATATCCTTTTACTGCCACCTTTACTGACGAGACTCTACCACAAGTACTTGAATTATTATCGTTGGTTACCCCGGTAAGTTATCGGCTAACTTTAAGTAAAAAGTTACCCGATGGAAGTTTCTCAGTTCAAAAAGTGCGAATAGGATTGAAAACAAAAGATATTAAACGCTAACCATACACAAACCTAACGAAATGCCTATGAGATAGAATGCTTATGGATACAAAAAAAGCAGAAAAATGTGCGACCATCTTCCTGCCTGAGATTCAAAAAACGTCAAAATGAATTTTGACAAATTTTAAACCAATTCAAAACAAAAGTATGAAAAAAAAAGCATGGGATCATGCTCTTGGGATATCTATTCCAGGGGCGAACAAAATCATATTAAAAATGAAACTAACGCTGTGTATTATTCTGTTTTCTTTTTTGGGGGCTTTAGCTTCAGAAACCTACTCTCAAACGACTAAACTATCGTTGGAACTGAAAAATACTTCAGTAAAAGAAGTATTGGGTGCCATTGAAAACCAGAGTGAATTTTTCTTTCTGTACTCCGAAAAGCTTATTGATGTAACCCGGGATGTGAATATCGAAGTTCGCGGAGGTACGATTGAAAAGATTCTCGACAGAATTTTTGAAGACACCAATGTAAATTATACCGTAAAAGGCAGGCAGATCGTTTTGACAACGCCAGAGGCGAATCCAGTTGAAATTACTTCGACTACCGAACAGCAAAAATCCATTTCAGGTAAAGTAACCGACTCTACAGGTTCTCCATTGCCAGGTGTCACGATTGTGGCAAAAGGAACGACCATCGGAATTATTACCGATATGGATGGGAATTATTTGCTTACCAATATTCCGCCAAATGCAACTTTGCTATTTTCATTTGTGGGAATGAAAACTCAGGAATTTGTAATTGAAGGCAAAACTACGCTGAATGTTACCCTTGTTGAAGAATCAATTGGGATAGATGAAGTAGTGGCAATTGGTTATGGAACTCAAAAGAAGAGCGACATTACCGGATCGGTTACATCGTTGCCTAAAGAGCGCCTTTCGCAGCTTCCTGTTATTAATGTTTTGCAATCGGTACAGGGAGCTGTTGCCGGTGTTAATATTACTCAAAGTTCTTCGGCGCCGGGGAGTGGAGTTAATGCTTTAATTCGCGGGGTGAATTCCATCAGTGCATCCTCCGGTCCTTTTGTTGTTGTAGATGGTGTTCCGCTCAGCACAACTGGTGGTTCACTTAACGACATCAATCCGAACGATATCGAATCGCTCGAAATTTTAAAAGATGCTTCGGCTGTTGCTATTTATGGAACCAGGGGCGCCAATGGTGTAATCTTAGTCACTACTAAAAAAGGAGTAGTCGGCAAGCCGGTCATTAAGTTCAACACCTATGCCGGGATTGAATCATTTTCGAATGTAGTGAATCAAATGGGGCCACAGGAATATTTGCAAAAATACGCAGATTGGAAAGCTCAGGCTGGATCAAGTGATAAAAACATTCTACCCAACCTGTATGAGCAACAAAATTATACCAATGGGATAACAACAAATTGGCTCGATGAAATTAAACAGCAAGGAACCATTCAGAATTACAATTTAAGTGTTTCAGGAGGAAGTGAAGCTGTAAAATATTATATATCGGGCGATTTTCTGGATCAAAAAGGTGTCATTCAGGGATATAATTATAAGAGAGCCAGTATTCGTTCGAATATAACTGCAAAAATTTCTCCTTATCTGGATGGAGGCCTGAACATATTTTTGACCAATAATAATTACGATGGGGGCCGGGCAAACTTAGCGCAGTCTGGTTATTTAAGTCCTTATGGTTCGCTACGTGATGCCAATGGAAATTACGAAATCTATCCAATGTTTGGTGAGCTCGTTTATCAAAGTCCCTTGTTGGGTTTAACCAGTACCCGCAACGACCGTAATCAGAACATCAATGCGAATGCCTATTTTCAATTAAAACCGGCATTTCTTCCGGGGTTCAATTATAAGTTGAATGTGGGTTACAGTTTTGTTCCTTCGCAGTTTCAAAGTTATATGGGAAGAAGTACAGGAAATTTGATCGGTACTGCAAATGTTTCAAATTCCGAAACAAGAAACTGGATTCTGGAGAACATATTTACCTATCACAAAAGCTGGGAAAAAAGCACTCTGGATCTTACAGGGCTTTACAGTGGACAGCAAACAAACTTCTTTTCATCAGGTACATTGGCAAGCGGATTTATCAACGATCAGTTGTTGTTCAACAATCTGTCGTCTGCCTCCTCTGTATCAGCGAGTTCGCTGGCCTGGAAATCCAATCTTTTGTCTCAAATGCTTAGGATCAATTATTCGATCGACAGTAAGTATCTTTTTACCCTTACAGCTCGTCGTGACGGATATTCAGCATTTGGTCCAAATACTTCGAAATATGGTATGTTCCCTTCCATGGCTTTGGGCTGGAATATTACGAACGAGCAGTTTATGAAAAAATTGCAGTATGTCAGTAATCTGAAACTACGTGCTTCCTATGGCCTTTCAGGAAATCAGGCCATCGACCCGAACGTCACTTCATCTACTGCATCAACCGTGCGCCTTCCATTTAACGGGATTAGCACAATTGGTGTATTGGCGAATATTCTGGGGAACAAAAATCTGACTTGGGAAAGTACCTATGGAACGAATGTTGGATTGGATTTTGGATTTCTGAAAGGCAAGTTTTCAGGAACAGTAGATGTCTACTCAACCCATACAAAAGATTTATTGCTGTTCCGTTCGATTCCACTGATTACCGGCTTCGACCGTGTGCTTGACAACCTTGGAGAGGTGGCAAATACAGGATTTGAGTTAAACCTGAAAGCAAATCTTTTTGAGAAGGGTGATTTCAAGTGGGAAAGTAGTTTGAACTTTGCAACAAATAAAAATAAAATTGTTGATCTGTACGGCGATAAAAAAGATGATATCGGAAATGCCTGGTTTATTGGTAAACCGGTCAGCGTAGTGTACGATTACAAAATGGATGGAATCTGGCAGGTAGGCGAAGATGCTTCAAAGGTCGATCCATCGGCGAAACCAGGCGACATTAAATTTGCCGATACGGATGGTAGCAAAACCATTACTCCTGCCGACCGGGTGGTGCAGGGACAGACTACACCTAAATGGTCGGGTGGTATTACCAATACCTTCCATTATAAGTCTTTTCATTTAAACATCTTTATCCAGACTGCCCAGGGTATGACGAAAAATAACAGCCTGATGGATTACCGGGATTATGGTGGACGACAGAACTTACCTGCAGGACTTGGATACTGGACGGCAGAAAATAAAAGTAATTCAAGACCATCACTCGCTTTCATCAATTCAAGGTATTATAATTATCCGGGAGATGCAAGCTATACAAGGCTGAAAGATGTAACCTTAAGTTATGTGGCGAATTCAAAATTGCTTGATAAGTTAAAATTAGGTGGCTTAACATTGTATGTGACAGGAAGAAATCTGGTCACCTGGACAAAGTGGTTCGGATGGGATCCTGAGGCCGATTATAACAGGTCCTCTGCCAGTACAAACAACAGTTATCCGTTGACACGTACCTTTACAATAGGCACGAACATCACTTTAAAATAATTATTAACCCTAAATGAATTTCAGAATGAAAAATAAAATCTATATAATTTATCTCATTATCATACTGGGTATTTCCTCTTGTGGTAAAGACTTTTTGGACGAGAAATTGTATTCAAACTTTAATCCGACTGAACTGAACAATGAATTGGGGTTGAATGCCGCTTTAATCGGACTGCAGAATCAATATTCAACCTGGCATACATTCATGGCCAATGCCGCTGGCGGCGGGCAGGGTTGGCTCGGTTGCTGGCAGATAGGTACCGACGTAGCCTTTAATAAGGCTCCCGCCGATAATGATCCCTGGATGGTTCCTTTCACCAATTACGAGAATCTGACTTCAACCGATCCGGCAGTATTGTTTGCCTGGAAGTGGGCATACAAAATCATCAACAATGCAAATTCAATTATCATTGTTGCTGATAATCCTGAAACTACTGTTCCTCAGGCAACAAAAAATAAGATAAGTGGTGAAGCAAAGTTCTACAGAGCATTTGCTTATAATACCCTGGTTACTTTTTTTGGAAAGGTGCCATTAATTACCACACCCGTTGACGGCCCCAAAACAGATTTTACGAGGACAGAACTTACCGAATTGAATAAGTTGATTGAAGAGGATTTAGTGTTTGCAAAGAATAATTTGCCATCTGTCACCGATGTGAGCAGCAATACAAAGGGAAAGATGTACTCAAGAGCTCACAAGGCCATGGCTTCACAATTACTGGCCGAAGCCTATCTTAGAATGGGTAAGCCAGATCTGGCAGTGGTCGAATGTGATGCAATATTAAACAGTGGAAACTTCAGCCTGGTAAATCGTCGGTATGGTAGCAAAGCAAGTCAACCAGGTGATCCATTTTCCGATATGTTTATTTACGGAAACCAAAGAAGATCGCAGGGAAACACCGAAGCTATCTGGGTGTTGGAAATTGAAAATCCAAATACTGTAATTGGTGGAGCAGGTTCAAATGCGGCTCTCACTGCTAACGAAATCGGATTTGCACAGCAACGAAGAGTGTGGGGGTCACGGTATCATCAGCAACCTGGTATGTTACTCTGCGATTCGCTGGGTGGACGCGGTATTAGCAGGATTGCACTGACGTCGTGGGTGTTGAAAAGTTTGTATAAGACGGGAGACATGAGGAATTCAAAATATATACTTCGAAGAGATTATTTTTTCAATGATCCGAAGAATGCAAGGTACGGCCAGAAAGTTAATATTTTGGAAGCTGGCATTGATACCAATCGCTATATCGTTCCTCACACCAATAAATGGGATCAATACGATGCGAACGATCCGTTTGGAGGTGGTATGATTAAAGACATCATTGTGATGCGATTGGGCGAAACCTACCTGTTAAAAGCAGAGGCTCAATTTAATATGGGAAAGCTGGCTGATGCGGCTCAAACCATAAATTTGCTACGCAGCCGGGCAAATGCCAGCCCGATTACCAGCAGCGAAGTGACGATTGATTTTATTCTGGATGAGAGAGCCCGTGAACTTCTGGCAGAAGAGAACCGACGGATGACGCTTATGCGCACCGGTCAGTTGTTGAACCGGGTGATTGGCCGTGGTCAAAAAATAACTGGTCTGACAAGTAAAAATTTATTGTTGCCAATTCCGCAAACAGAAATAAATTTAAATAAGGATGGGAATTTAGAGCAGAATCCCGGATATTGATTTTGATTATTTTGGGCGAAACAGGGTCATGCTGTTTCGCCCTTTTTCAAAAAGTAAGTTGTTTTATTACGTGCATTTTACTGTGAAACAAAGACTAAGCATTTGTGAGCAACCATCAGTTTTGAAAATTGATTTATGTTGCCCAAAACTCCTTTTTTGTTTCCTGCAAAACTGACCAATTGAGGAATAGTAATCCCTTTTCTAATAAAAATCCCATTAAATATGAAAATCCTAATTATAGTCATGGCGATGATCTGCATGTTTGCAGTTCAGGTTGGTGCTCAAAGTTTCAAACGGGCTGAACCGAAAGACATCGCGTTGTTTCCGCAACAAAATGAGTTTAGAAATGTGCAGAATATTTCAGGAATCTGGAAATTTCAGAAAGATTCATTAGCCGCTGGCGAAACTGAAAACTGGCAGAATGGTTTACCTAAAAGCCGTGATATTGCTGTTCCGGGAAGTTGGAACGAACAGTTTACTGATAGTCGCGATTATCTGGGACTCGCCTGGTACGAAAAGGACGTATTTATTCCTGATTCATGGAAAGGACAAACTGTTTATATCCGTGTTGGCTCTGCCAGTTATGCTGCAAAAGTATATGTGAATGGCAAGCTGGTAGGTCAACATGAAGGAGGCCAGTTACCATTCGCCTTTGGCATCAGTTCCGATATTAAATGGAACGAGCTCAACCGAATTTCCATCCAGATTGAAAATATTTTGAAACCAAGTCGTGTACCCACGGGTGGCCTGGCTTCTGGTGGGTTCTTTCAGAGCTTTCCCTCAGCGAATTTCGATTTCTTCCCTTATGCCGGTTTAAATCGTGATGTTTGGTTGTATACTTTGCAGCCGAATGCGAATATTCAGGATGTAACCTTGAATACTGGTTTTGAAAATACAACTGGTTCGGTTCATGTGAAAGTGAATGTTGAAGGAAAGGCTTCCGGAGGCAAAGTGAGCATTTCAGGAAATAATCAGAAATATGAATCGGAATTTGAATTGAAAAATGGGGTAGCTGAAATGGATGTGAAAATTCCGAATGTACGCCTATGGTCTACCGAAGATCCGTTTTTGTACATAGTTGAGGTTTCCATTCGTAATTCGAAAAAAGTGGTCGATTCGTATGCGCTTGAGACTGGTGTAAGAACCTTTACCGCGACCGACAAGCAACTACTTTTAAATGGGAAACCAATCTTCCTGAAAGGATTTGGAAAGCATGAAGATTTTCCGATTTTTGGAAAGGGAATAGCTCTTCCAGTCATGATAAAAGATTATTCCTTGCTGAAATGGGTTGGAGCAAACTCTTACCGAACATCGCACTATCCGTACGACGAAGAATACATGAACATGGCCGACCGGAATGGTATTCTGATCATCGACGAAATACCTGCCGTTGGTTTGTATTTTCAAGGCGATCCGGAAGAATTAAAAGCAAGGCAGGTCATGTGCAAACAGTATGTTCATGAACTTATCGCCCGTGATAAAAACCATCCATCGGTGGTGATGTGGAATATAGCCAATGAACCTACACCGCCAAACCTGAGTATATCCAGTATGTCGCCCAGCAATGTAAAAAAAGTAGATCCGCAATCAGTGGCCTTATTTACAGAACTTTTCGACCTGGTTAAGGAACTTGATCCAGGCAGACTGAGAACGCTGGTTGGCGTAATGGGTGGCCCGGTTGAATGGCTGGCGCTGGCCGATGTTGTTTGTATTAACCGCTATTGGGGCTGGTACACCAACCCGGGAGATATAAAAACTGGTGCAAAAATGCTCAGTACCGAACTGGATGATTTATACAGCAAATTGAAAAAGCCCATCCTAATTACGGAATTTGGTGCCGACACCTATCCCGGAATGCATGCTGATCAGTCGGAAATGTTTACTGAAGAATATCAGCGTGATTTCATCAAAGCATACCTTGATGTGGCCGATTCGAAGGATTTTGTGGCAGGAATGCATGTATGGGCTTTTGCCGATTTTAAAACAGGACAGGGTATCATTCGGTTTGGAGGCATGAATTATAAAGGCGTATTTACACGCGACCGTAAGCCAAAAATGGCAGCTCATTACCTGAGAAAACGGTGGACCGGACATGATGATTAAGGTTTTTTAGAGGGTATAATTGTGACAGATTATATATGTAGATTTTTTAAGATTCAAACAGTTGCAACTTCCATCCATTAGGGGAGCCAGACAGGACAAGAGTTCATTTTCGAGCTCTTGTTTTTTTTTGTCCCCCT
>JBAWZG010000154.1:0-10714 GCA_037143155.1 Bacteroidia bacterium | reverse complement strand
CATGAGAAAATTTCGTTTATTTCTGATATTAAGTGTTTTATTCAGTATAAGTTGTACCAAAACCAATAGCCAAATGATTGATAAAACTACCGTAAAAGAACTTGATTTGAAACGATACCTCGGTACCACCTGGTACGAAATTGCCCGTTTCCCGCATTCTTTTGAGAAGAATCTGGTTGGAGTTACGGCAACTTATAGTTTGCGTAGCGACGGTAAAATAAAGGTTTTGAACCAGGGTTATAAAAAAACGCTCGACGGAAAACTTTCTGTTGCTGAAGGGAAAGCCAAAATTCCTGATCCACTGAAACCTGCCAATTTAGAAGTTTCCTTTTTCTGGATATTTTATGCCGAATACAATGTTCTTGAACTCGATGAAAATTACCAGTATGCAATGATTGGCAGTTCGTCGGACAAGTACTTCTGGATTTTGTGCCGCACTCCGCAAATGGAACCTGCCACTTACGAAATGCTGCTCGAAAAAGCCCGGAAACGCGGATACAACTTAGAAAAGCTGGAGAAAGTTCCGCAAAAACTGAATTGAGATTTTAAACAAATGAAAAAATTTAACCTCCTGTCAGCCATAACGTTTTCCCTTTTTATTTGTTTGAATGGAATTTCGGAAAATAAAAAGGCAGATAAACTGGTTTACAAGTTCAACATCAAAGAGAATATTGCTCCAGCCATCTGGCGGCAAACCAAACAGGCATTTGCTGCTGCTGAAAGCCTGAAAGCTGACCTTTTTCTGATCCACATGAATACGTACGGCGGTGCAGTTGTCGAGGCCGATTCAATCCGAACCCGCATTCTGAACAGTAAAATTCCGGTGGTAGTTTTTGTTGACAACAATGCTGCATCAGCCGGAGCGCTCATTTCATTGGCTTGCGACCGTATTTATATGCGAACCGGCGCATCGTTGGGAGCTGCAACTGTTGTAAACCAAACCGGTGAAAAAATGCCTGATAAATACCAGTCCTATATGCGGGCAACCATGCGTGCTACGGCCGAATCGCATGGTAAAGACACCATTGTCAACGGTCAGGATACGACTTTTCGCTGGAAACGGGATCCCCGAATGGCCGAAGCCATGGTCGACGAAAGGATTTATATTCCAAATGTGGTAGATTCAGGTAAAATACTGACTTTCACCCCAACAGAAGCCATGAAAAACGGCTACTGCGAAGGGATTTGCGAAAACTTGCATGAAGTTCTTAAATTGAACGGAATGGAAAATGCGCGGATCGTGGAATACCAACCGACTGCTCTTGAAAAATTCATCGGATTTATGGTCAATCCGATTGTTTCCGGAATTCTGATCATGTTGATTTTGGGAGGAATCTATTTCGAAATGCAGGCACCAGGCATAGGGTTTCCGCTTGTGGTAGCGATTGTTGCTGCACTTCTATATTTTTCACCGCTTTACCTTGAAGGCTTGGCCGCGAACTGGGAAATCCTGATGTTCATCATTGGCTTGATTCTGATTGCACTCGAAATATTTGTTGTGCCAGGCTTTGGAATTACAGGAATTTCAGGAATCACTCTTGCTTTCTCAGGATTGGTATTGAGCCTGGTGAAAAATGTCAATTTTTCGTTCGATGAGGTAAACAGCAATGATCTGCTCACCGCTGTTGGGACTGTCTTTTTCGGTACGATTGGCGGAATCGGCCTGGCAATATACCTGAGCCAGAAGATGTTTTCAGCCGAAACCGGTCGTTTTTCGCATCTTTCTCTCAAGGAAGTGATGAGTCTGGAAGGTGGATTTGTGGGCGTTAATCCTGAAATACTTCAGTTAAAAGGGAAGAAAGGCATTGCAACCACCACTTTACGACCTTCCGGAAAAATAAACATTGATGGTCAGATTTATGACGCAATGGCTGTTTCAGGAATGATAGAAAAAGGAACGAACATCTTGGTTATCAAAGTGGAAACGGCACAGTTGTATGTTGAAGTTGTGTGACTAATCGATAGAATATTCGGCAGAAATTACAACCCTTACTTTTTTAAATAGATCATTGGTGCCGGATGCAAAACCTCCTTCACCTCCTGAAAGAGATGCCGTCCGGTCAACAATCGTAAACAATCCCTGATTGGCTTTTTTCAGCCGGCCCAATTCGGAATCATTTTCACCTGCAAATTGTTCAGCAGCCTTTCGGGCATTTTTGGTTGCTTCGGTAATCATTTCAGGTTTGATGTCGTTTAGTTTCGTGAAATAAAACTGGAGTGGATTTCCATAATCGCTGTTGGATAGAAAAACTCCAACCTGCAGCAATTCGCCGGTCATCCGGCTAACTTTCTGAATTAAGTCAACATTGTTGCTCCGGATCTGAAAATTTCGGGTAATCAGATACCGGAAAGCTTTATCTTGCTGGAAGTTATCATACTGTTGCGCTTTTTTGTCGGTAACTACGATTCCTTCTACAATAATTTCGTCTTGTTTAATCTGGTTCTGAAGCAAAAAGGCGATTACTTTAATTTTTGCCTCTTCGATGGCTTTACTACCTTCCATCAAATCGTTGTTTGCCATTCGTGTTTGAATGATCCAAACAGCCAGATCGGCTTTAACTTCCCTTTCCGAAAAACCTTTAACGCTAACACTTCGGTCTTCTGCTTTAAAGCGTTGAAGCGACCTTCCGATAAGGAGGGCATTAATTCCAAAACTTAAAACGATAGCGACAGCGATTATCCAAAAATGGCTTGTTTTCATGAGGTCTTGTTTTGCTGATTCATTGAATATTAAACTGGCTTTTTTGCCCGAAACTACATTTGTACAGGTAAATATACGCATTTCTTATTCATGGATTTCCGGCCAGACCGTTTGTTGCATTTTTTTTAGATAGGAATTTGGCTTTCTCAAATTTATAAAGACATATTTTTGCAAAACTTTTTGTCAACTATTTATCAGTTATCTATTTCGTTCTGCGAACCAGCCGCAATGCTGCGTCTTCGTTCCAGTCGGGGTAAATCAGTTCAAGTTTTCCGTCGGTAGCTGTCACTTTCGCGGATATTTCCTGCATTCCGGTAACAGGGTTCAGCCATTCCATTTGGTATTCTCCATCGGGAATATTTAATTGGATGAAGGCTTCACCTGCTTTTTCAAGGTAAACTGCATATTGTTTTCCGGTTTCAGCTAAAATCTGAAATCCTGACATATTTCCTTTACCGACCTGTAAAATGGAATTATCAGGTTTCATCAGCCAAAAATCAAATTTCCCGATAAAATTTTTCAGAAACCGAATCTGTTTCCGGTAAGCAACTCCGCCCCAGCCGGGTGTTCCGTTGTCAATTGTCCAAGTCCCGTCTTCGACGCCAACTGTAAACGAATAGTCAAGGTTATTGTACAAAGCGCCGCCAGCCAGTATGAATTTCCAGGCCTGCGACCGGTAAATAAAATCGGTATGCGGCATAAAGCCGGTTTCGTCGAGCCCAATTGCCTTTTTCAATCCCAAATTTTTGGAAGCCGCTTCCGGATAAGCATAATGAAAGTTGAAAATGGAAACATTTGCATCCGGTTTTTCAATCTTATTTCTGAAATTACTGATGTTCTGGGCGATCAGATGACGGTTTGGCAGTTGAGATTCTTCGTCGGTAATGATTTGTGCGATGTGCTTTTGCCATTCCAGTGATTCATTTTTAGCGGTTTCGACTATTCGCTGCCAGGGCGCCGGATGAGACACCGTATCTGTTTCGGTAATTTTCTCAGCCAAGAGACCATTATCGGCCCAGGGTTCGTTCTGAATTTCGAAAAATACGTTTCCAAATCCGTTCAATTCCTGAACTACCTTGCGTACATAGTTTTCCTGAATTTGCATCAGTTTTCCGTTGTGGATAGTATTCACCTGTTTAAAGGAAATGGAATCGAATCCCTGAATATTATTTTTCGGATGAAACGGACTGTTCCCCCACTGATGATTGGTATAATAGGAAGTAAACAAGGAAACTTCAACCACAATACCGTTCTGATTTGCCATGGTAACAAATGCTTTCAGGCGATTGAAGAATGCATCGTTCCATTGGGGCAGATCATATTTTTTCGAGGCGGTTTCCCTTCGCCACGGAACCAGCCAGTTTTCCGGCTCGGGATTCATGGTATTGTGACTGATCCCAAAATTGTTTCCGCCGGTCTCGGAATACGGCCCGATAAAAATCCGGGTGTAATTGAATCCTTCCTGTTTGATTGTACTGAGATACTTTTCGAAATTAAACGCGGTGTTCATCACCGATCCAAAATGTTCTCCTGAAGTCATAAGAATAGTTGGTTTTCCCTGAAACAGAAAGTAATTCGGGTTTTCAGGATGAAGACTTAAATTCGCATGTTTTTCCTGAACTTTAGGTTGGCATCCTGAGAAAAGCAGTAAAAGGATTGTAAATAGTAGGTTGGTTCGGTTATTCATGGTTTTTGTTAAAAGTTAGATATCATTCAAGAACAGGAAATCACTGATATACATGTGCTTGATTCCTTCATAACTGTTTCCGTAGAAACGATCACCGGTAATTATCATTTTTGGATAATTGTCAGGGATTTTCAAAAGATTGCCAAATTCTCTTTGAATCGTTGTTTCTTCAATAAGTTGTAGAGCAACTTGAATATATACTTTCTCGGCCATTTTTTCGCAGACAAAATCAATCTCATTTGTACCCATCGCACCAATATTTACACTAAATCCCATGTATAACAAGTGGTTATAAACTAAATTTTCAAGAATTTTTCCGGCGTCCTGTGGTTTATAACCAACGATGATATTTCTGAGCCCTAAATTTTCGAAATAATACTTTTCGCCTATAGAGAAAATACGCTTACCGATCATATCGTAGCGTTCAACTTTATGAACCAGAAAGGCATTAGTTAAATAACTTACATAGATTTGAATCTGATTGGATGATATGTTCGTATTTTGTGATTTCAAAAAGTCGCTGATGCTTTTAGCTGAAAAAAGACTTCCGGTATTGTCGGCAAGAAATTTAACCAGTTTTTCCAGAATAGTTGTATTTCTCAGATTATACCGACTAACAATATCCCGATATAAAATCGTAGTATATATGTTTTTAAGGTATTCTGACACAACCTCAATCTCAAGTGGAAGATTGATTAAGTATGGAAAACCACCGAAACGTGAGTAAAGGGAAAGGCTATTGTCAGAGTTTTCAATTCGATGAAATCTTAAAAACTCAGGATATGAAAGACTGTATATATTGAATTCAATGTATCTTCCACTAAGCGATGTTGCCAGCTCACCCGATAACATTCGGGCATTGCTACCGGTTATATAAATGTCATTGTGTTCATCTAACAGAAGAGACCTCAGAGCTTTCTCAAAATCAGTAACATCCTGAATTTCATCAATAAATATATAATTCATAACTTCAGGTTGCAACTTCGAAACGATATAGTCATTGAGTCCTTTTGCATCCTGAATAAAGTCAAATTCCAGATCTTCTTTGTTGATATAAATGACATTGGCATTCGGCTCTTCACCAACAATTTGCTCAATGACCCGAAAGAGAAGATAACTTTTGCCAACCCGCCGTTGCCCGGTAAGTACCTTGATGATTGGTTTTCGCATGAAAGGGATAATTCGTGTAACGTAACTATTCCTTTCTAAGAGCTTTGATGGAATTTTCATTTAGTATTATACTTAAAACTTCGTCAAATATACAAAAATGTTTTAAGTATACTTAAAACATTTTTAACAAATGTGTAAATCCGAAATCATACTTAAGACTTTTTTTTCAGCACTTTCCAAAAATCTTCAGCCAAAGCTTTTTCGTCGATTTTGATATATGCTCTGATTTTTCGTGACTTGTTTTCCGGAGGTGTTTTTACGGTTTGGATTTGAGCCAGACTTGGGTTTAAATAGGCTTCAATTAGGGCTAAATCCCACATGACCCGGGTTTCGTCCTGCGGATTTTGTTCACGCCAGCGGTCTTTCAGAATTTTCTGGGCTGCATTCGATTCATCCAGTTTAAGGTAAGTATCTTCCCGATGAAACTGAAGCGGGAGAGCAGCTTCCAGGCACATCATCGTCAGATCAAATCCTTCCAGGTTAAGCAAATAGTCAAAGGCATTCAGATCGTTGCGAATATTAAATTCGTTTTTGTTCCAGACTTTCGTTTTCGGATTGTACTGTGCGCCAAGCGAAAAACAACGGATTCTTGTTTTAATTTCAGGAGCAAGAATCAGGGCCGATGCAATGTTTGTCATCGCACCAATGGTGAGAATATCAAGTTTTTCATTCTCCTGAAGGCTTTTTACAGTTAGGATAATTGCTTGTGCAGCTTCCGAATCACGCGGATCTTCCTGTCCCCAGGCACGCCCAATCTGCCGGTCAGCTCCAACAGGATGGGGAATATCCAATCGTCCTGTTGCTTTCAGAATTTGTTCATTCAAACGCTGACTTTCAGCAACTGTAATCAATCCTTTGCTGTTGTATGCATTCCACTTTTCGAAAACCAGCAAATCCGGATTATTAAAATGTGCCGAACTTAATCCAATCAATTCGATGGAAGGTTCTTTCACCAAACGGACAATGGCATACAAATCGTCCATTTCGTTGCCGGTATCTGCATCCAACCAAACTTTTTGCTTTTGGGCAAATCCGGAGGAAATGATTGAAACGAAAAAAAGCAAACAGATAAAGTATTTCATGATAAATTTAGAATTTCAGAAATGTAAGAAACCGTTATAAAAGCAGCATTTTCAGGCAATTCGTGTTGCCTGTATTTTGCTTAATCATCAATGCTTTGACCCACCAACTGCCTGAATTTCCAGCCGGTTTCGTCATTCACCGGCCCCTGGGTTTGTTTCATCAGGATACCTATCACTTTTTCCTTCGGATCAGCAAAATACTGGGTGTTGAAATAGCCGCCCCATTCAAAAGTGCCTATGCTGCCCAGTCCTCCTTTATCCTGTCCTTTTGAGTCGAGTACGCCAAATGCCAATCCGTAGAACTTGTCGGGCCTGCCGTACAATTCGCCGGTCTGGTTGCCCATAATTGCTTCGATGGTAGTCCGGCTCAATAAACGTACACCGTTGTATTCACCGCCATTCAGGTACATTTGCAGGAAAGTGGCGTAATCTTTGGCTGTACTTGAAAGTCCTCCACCGCCTGAGAAAAAGCTTTTCTCTCCTTTTACCGGATACTCCGGGTCGTACGAGGTGACCGGAAATTTTTCCCATTTGCCGTTTACTTTTTGCTGAACTGCAACCAATCGTCCAGCCTTTTCATCCGAAAAGTAAAAGCGTGTATCGTTCATGCCGAGTGGATCAAAAATGTGCGTTTTCAGGAATTGGTCGAAAGGCATTCCTGAAACTACTTCGATGAGGTAACCAAGTACATCAAGCCCTTCGCTGTAAGTGAATTTTTCGCCTGGATTGTGGTGCAGCGGAAGTTTTGCCAGTTTTTTGATGTTTTCGGCAAGTATGACTTTTTTCGTGGTAAATGCATCGGTAATTCCGGCTTTGTGGTAAATCATTTTCATTCGTTCGTCGCCATCAATAAAACCATAACCAATTCCAGAAGTATGAGTTATCAGGTTTCGGATGGTAATTTCAGATTTCGCCGGTTCGCCGGTCCAGGTAGTATCGGCAGCCGAAAACGATTTCAGTACCTGCGTATTTTTAAACTCCGGAATGTATTTCGAAATCGGATCGTCGAGCTGGAATTTGCCTTCTTCCCATAACATCATCACGGCCGTTGCTGTAATGGCTTTTGTTTGGCTGGCGATGCGGAAAATATCATCGCGTTTCAGCGTTCTTCCGGTCTGATTATCGGCCATTCCGTAGGCTTTCCAATGCACGATTTTACCATTGCGGGTAATCATGGAAACGATTCCGGGCAAATCACCTTTTTTTACGGCATCATTACACATCTGATCAATCCTGGCGAGTCGTTCGGCTGAAATACCAACACTTTCAGGAGAAGCTTCGGTTAAAACCGGTGATTTTTTCTGGGATTTGGTTTGTGCATTTAACCCGACAGTGTAGAAAAACATGGCCAGAGCAATCAAAGTAAGTTTCATGGTTATAGGTTTAGTTGCGGTTTCATGAATTACAGCAAATATACGATTTTGACTTTTCTAAATGACATCCTATCAGAATTGATTCGCCCTATTTTGTCAGCTAAATATCAGACTCATTCTGAACAATTCAATCCATTGTTGATATCTTAGTGAAAATTCAAATCTGATTTTTTGAAAAGATTTTTTAATTTTGACAAAATGTGTCAAAACAAAACCATTTAAAATGGACAATCTTGGTGAAACACTACGGAAATTACGGGAAGAGAAGCAGTTCCCATTGCGGATAGTCGCTTCCTTCCTCGACATTGATCAGGCTATTCTCAGTAAAGTTGAACGCGGGCAACGCAAATTGAACCGTGAACAAGTGCTGAAACTTGCACAATATTTTCAGGTGAAGGAAGAAACCCTATTGGTTTCGTGGCTGTCGGATAAGCTGATTTATGAACTGGAAGATGAGGATTTGGCCATGAAAGCATTGCAATTGGCAGAAGAACATGTTGCCTATGTAGCATTTAAAAAAATCGACCGCAATGAAATTAGGAAACGATTAATTGTTGGTATTGAGAAATTCACGAAGATTAAAAAAGCCTGGATCTATGGTTCCTTTTCCAGGGAAGATGACGGACCTAAAAGCGATATTGATATTGCCCTTGAAACCAGTGACGATTTTAGCTATTTCGATTTGGCTGATGTTCAGTTCCAATTGGAAAAACTGGTTAACCGAAAGGTAGATGTGGGTTTTATGGATACATTTAAACCTTATATTCTGGAACATGTGAAACCCGATTTAAAACTCATTTATGAAGAAGGATGATCATGTTGAAAGTTTTAAGCGTTTGCAGCATATTTTGGAGGCAATTGCCGAAATTCAAAAATATGTTCAGGATCAATCGCTTACATCGTTTTGTCAGTCCGGTTTAATACACGATGCTGTTCTTTATCAATTCTCGGTGATCGGAGAAGCAATCATCCATGTTGAAGATGAGAAACTTAATATGTACGACTATCCCTGGCACAAAGTGCGGTCGTTCCGAAATATGATAGCCCACGAATATTTTAACGTCAAACTAATTGCAGTTTGGGCAATTATTCAAAACGACCTCCCAGAACTGAATAAGGTTGTAGAACAAATACTTGACAACGAATTTTAAAATTAAGACAGGACAATAGTTGCTTAAATATTATCCTTCTTTAAATTCACAAATGCTACGAAATAAACAATTACACCAACAGTAACCACAGAAGTTGAAAAAAATGCTGCTTCTGCGCCAAAATTAAACCAGATTAATCCGGCAAAAGAGCTGGCAAAAAGCGCGGCAATGCTCTGAAATCCAGCAAATGATCCGATGGCTGTTGAGGTGTCTTTCGGATCGGTGATGTTGCTAATCCAGGCTTTGGCGATACCTTCGGTTGCCGCAGCGTAAAGCCCATAAAGGAAAAACAACATCAGGTAAACAGTTGAGCTGGACGAAAGTGCCATTCCGAAATACACGACTGCAAACAAGGCCAGTCCTGAAATGAAAACAGCCTTCAGGTTAAAACGATCGCCAATAATTCCCATTGGAAAAGCAGAAAGTGCATAAATCAGGTTGTAGAAAATGTAAATGGCAATCACATTGGTATCAGGCATTCCGGATTGTTTGACTTTCAGTAAAAGCAGCATATCGGAGCTGTTGAATAACGCAAAAACCAACAATCCGATAACCACTTTTCGATAAATTGGTGAACTCTGTTTCCAGTACTTCAGGAATGAAAAAAATGGAGTGGAAACTTTTACCAAAGGTTGTTCATGCTTTTTATCCTTAATCAGAAAAGTGCTGAAAATAGCGGCCAGTCCGGGAAGAAAGGCAATCAGGAACAAGGTTTTGTAATCATTCGGCCTGAAATAAAGATATACCAAGGCTGTAACAGGTCCTAAAACCGCTCCAAACGTATCAGCCGAACGGTGAAATCCGAATACTTTTCCTTTGGTTTGGGGCGTGGCTTCGTCCGAAAGCATGGCATCGCGCGCTCCGGTTCGCAAACCTTTCCCCAAACGATCGAGGGTTCGGGCAAAGAAAATCCAGACAGGGAAAACAAACAAGGCCATCATGGGTTTCGAAATGGCACTCAGGGAATAACCCAACTGAATAAATGGTGCGCGTTTCCCGGAGTTATCCGATAGTTTCCCAAAGTAACCTTTGCCTAATCCTGCAGTGGCTTCGGCAATCCCTTCCAGAATTCCAATCAGAACCACTGAAAAACCAATACTTTTCAGGAAAATGGGCATAATTGGATAGAGCATTTCACTGGCTGTATCAGTAAACAGACTGATGAGTGACAGAATCCAAACGGTTCGGGTGATGATTTTCAATGGATTGATTTTGTATATTTGTTGAAAACAAATGTAACATGAAAACTACTGAGCTCCAAGATAGTATTATTCAAAAAGTAATGAATACCCATGATGACCAATTGCTTGATTATCTTGATCAGCTTTTAAGTGAAGGGAATGACAAGGAAATCTACAAACTCTCGGAATTTGAGAAATCCATTATTTATGAGAGTCAAGCGAACTACCAATCCGGCAAAGTGATTTCAAACGATGAGATTTTTTTAAGAAACGACGAATGGTTAAAAGAGTAATTTGGACGAGCCAAGATGGCATAGAATTTCAGAATAGAAATGTTGTTTTGCATGAAGAAAATTGCAAAATAATCCA
>JBAWZG010000153.1:0-10718 GCA_037143155.1 Bacteroidia bacterium | reverse complement strand
GAGCATTAGCCTTCCAAGCTAAGGGTCGCGAGTTTGAATCTCGTCTCCCGCTCAATAAGATAGTTGCTGATGTAGCTCAGGGGTAGAGCGCTTCCTTGGTAAGGAAGAGGTCGTGAGTTCAATTCTCACCACCAGCTCAGATGAAAGTTTAAAAGATAATTTAAAATTATTAATGTTATGGCTAAAGCAAAATTTAACAGGGACAAGGCTCATGTCAATATTGGTACTATTGGCCACGTTGACCATGGCAAAACTACCTTGACTGCCGCTATTACTATGGTATTAGCAAGAAAAGGTTATTGCGAAGTAAAATCGTTCGAATCAATCGACAGTGCTCCGGAAGAAAAAGAACGCGGTATTACAATTAATACGGCACACGTTGAGTACGAAACTGCAACTCGTCACTATGCACACGTTGACTGTCCTGGACACGCCGACTACGTGAAAAACATGGTTACCGGTGCTGCTCAGATGGATGGTGCAATTATCGTAGTAGCTGCTACTGATGGTCCTATGCCTCAGACTCGCGAACACATCCTTTTGGCTCGTCAGGTAAACGTACCAAGATTGGTTGTTTTCATGAATAAAGTGGATATGGTTGACGATCCGGAAATTCTGGAACTTGTTGAAATGGAAATTCGCGAATTGTTGACTTTCTATGGATTCGATGGTGATAATTCACCTGTTGTTCAGGGTTCTGCTCTCGGAGCTATGAATGGTGAACCACAGTGGGAAGAAAAAGTTCTGGAATTAATGGATGCAGTTGATACCTGGATTCCAATTCCTCCACGCGATGTGGATAAACCTTTCCTTATGCCCGTTGAAGACGTATTCTCGATCACTGGTCGCGGTACTGTTGCAACAGGTCGTATCGAAACTGGTGTTGTACACACTGGTGACGAGCTTCAGTTGATTGGTTTGGGTGCAGAAGGTCGTAAGACAGTTTGTACTGGAGTTGAAATGTTCCGTAAAATTTTGGATGATGGTCAGGCTGGAGACAACGTAGGTTTGTTGTTACGCGGTGTTGACAAAAAAGAAATCAAACGTGGACAGATTCTTGCCAAACCAGGTTCGGTTACTCCTCATACAACCTTCAAAGCTGAGGTGTATATCCTGAAGAAAGAAGAAGGTGGACGTCATACTCCATTCCACAACAAATATCGACCTCAATTCTATATCCGTACCCTTGATGTAACAGGTGAAATTCACTTGCCAGAAGGACGTGAAATGATTATGCCAGGTGATAACGTTTCAGTTGAAGTACAGTTGATTTATCCGGTAGCTTTAAGTGTTGGTTTGCGTTTCGCAATTCGCGAAGGTGGACGTACTGTAGGTGCTGGTCAGGTTACTGAAATTGTTTCGTAATTTCCTGTAAAATACTCTGATAAAAAGTCCCGGACTTTGTGCCCGGGACTTTTTACGGATGTAACTCGGTCGGGAGTTTATATGATTGAAAGTAAGTTCGAGTCTTACCATCCGTACAAATAATACATTAAAAAATGAGACTTAAAATCTATTTAGAAGAAGCTTATAATGAGCTTGTTCATAAAGTTTCCTGGCCTACATGGAAAGAATTGCAAAGTAGTGCATTGATTGTAATGGTTGCTTCCTTTATTATAGCACTAATAGTTTTCGTAATGGATATCTCTTTTGAGAACATTATGAGCTTTGTGTACAGATTATTTTATTAATACCTTTTAGGAGCACAACATGAGCGAAAACGTAAAAAAATGGTATGTTCTTCGGGCAATTGGAGGAAAAGAGAAGAAAGTCAAAGAATATATTGAAAACGAGATTGCAAATGCTGGTCTTCAGGATTATGTTTCGCAAATTCTGATTCCTACAGAGAAAGTTTATCAAATTCGCAACGGAAAGAAAATCAGCAAAGAAAGAAATTTCTTTCCTGGCTATGTTTTGGTTGAAGCCTGTTTGGTTGGAGAAATTCCCCACATGCTTAAAAATATTCCCAACGTCATTGGCTTCCTTGGGGATACGAAAAGCGGAGATCCTGTTCCAATGCGTCAGTCTGAAGTATACCGGATCCTTGGTCGGGTAGACGAAATGGCTGAGTCAGGTGAAGAAATGAACATTCCATTTGTAGTTGGAGAAACTGTGAAAGTAATTGACGGGCCATTTAACGGCTTCAATGGAATCATTGAAAAAATCAATGAGGAAAAGAAAAAGCTTGAAGTAATGGTCAAAATTTTTGGACGAAAAACTCCTTTGGAACTTAGCTTTATGCAAGTAGAAAAGGAGTAATAAATCATTTATCGATTTTATTATGGCTAAAGAAATTGCTGGATTAATTAAATTGCAAGTTAAGGGGGGTGCTGCTAACCCTTCACCTCCGATAGGCCCAGCATTAGGTTCTAAAGGGGTAAATATCATGCAGTTTTGCAAACAGTTTAACGCCAGAACTCAGGATCTTCCTGGTAAAGTTCTACCAGTTGTTATAACTGTTTATGCAGATAAATCGTTTGATTTTGTAATTAAACAACCCCCAGTAGCCGTGCAACTTATTGAAGCTGCGAAGGTGAAAAAAGGTTCCGCAGAACCACATGTTGCTAAAGTTGGTTCTGTTAGCTGGGAACAAGTAAAGGCGATCGCTGAAATTAAACTGGAAGACCTGAACTGTTTCACACTTGATGCTGCTATAAGCATGGTAGCTGGTACTGCCAGAAGTATGGGAATTACCGTTGAAGGCGAACGCCCATCTACAAACTAATTAAATTTATTTAAAATGGGCAGAATTACAAAGAATACAAAGCTTGCTCTGGAAAAACTCGAAAAAGGTAAACTATATAGCCTGAAAGAAGCTTCAGCACTGGTAAAGGAAATCACTTTTACCAAGTTCGATTCTTCTGTGGATATTGATGTTCGCCTTGGAGTAGACCCGAGAAAAGCTAATCAGATGGTTAGAGGCGTGGTTACTTTACCTCATGGAACTGGTAAAGAAGTGCGTGTGTTGGCCCTGGTTACTCCTGACAAAGAGCAGGAGGCCAAAGATGCTGGAGCTGATTATGTCGGTCTGGACGACTTCGTTGAAAAAATCAAAGGAGGTTGGACCGATGTTGATGTGATAATCACTATGCCACCTGTAATGGGTAAGGTTGGTGCCCTTGGACGTATATTAGGTCCACGTGGTTTAATGCCAAACCCAAAAAGTGGTACAGTTACAATGGAAATAGGAAAAGCTGTTGCTGAAGTAAAAGCTGGTAAAATCGACTTTAAGGTTGATAAATTTGGAATCGTTCACACCTCTGTAGGTAAAGTTTCTTTTGACCCACAGAAATTGGTTGAGAATGCAACTGAATTTGTTAATACGCTGGTTAAGCTGAAACCTTCTGCTGCAAAGGGTACATACGTTAAAAGTATTTACCTGTCAAGTACTATGAGTCCTGGAATCCAAGTTGAACCTAAGTCTGTCTCTGAAAAGTAAACGATATGAAAAGATCAGAAAAATTCGAAATCATCGGTAGCCTTACAGAGCAGATCAATTCATCTGCACATTTTTATCTGACTGATATAGAAGGCCTGAATGCTGCTAAGACCAGTAATTTAAGGCGTTTATGTAACAAACAGCACGTAGAACTGGTTGTAGTGAAGAATACCCTCTTGCGTAAAGCATTGGAAGCATCAAATAAAAATGCCGAAGAACTTTACGATGTACTAAAAGGTAATACATCCGTTATGTTTTGTGAGAACGCAAACGTTCCTGCAAAATTGATTAAAGACTTCAAAAAGAAGAACAAGATGCCTATTTTAAAAGGTGCCTACGTTCAGGAGTCAGTCTATGTTGGCGAAAGTCATTTAGATGTATTAGTGACTATTAAGTCTAAAAATGAACTTCTTGGTGAGTTGATCGGATTGCTGCAATCCCCAATTAAAAATGTATTGGGAGGCTTACAGTCTGGTGGAAATATTCTCCATGGAGTTTTGAAGACATTGGCAGAAAGAGAATTAAATTAGGTATATAATTATATTAAAAAAGTTATCGAAATGGCAGATTTAAAAGAACTTGCAGAAAAGTTAGTTAACTTAACTGTAAAAGAAGTAAACGAATTAGCCGGAATTTTAAAATCGGAATATGGTATTGAACCTGCTGCTGCAGCTGTCGCTGTTGCCGCTGCTGCCGGCCCTGCTGAAGAAGTAGAAGCTGCAGCTCAAACCGAATTCGATGTAATTCTGAAAGCAGCTGGTCAATCAAAATTAGCTGTTGTGAAATTGGTTAAGGAGTTAACAGGTCTTGGTTTAAAAGAGGCTAAAGAAGTAGTTGATAGTGCCCCAAAAGCAATCAAAGAAAAAGTTTCTAAAGACGAAGCAGAAGCCTTAAAATCTCAATTGGAAGAAGCCGGAGCTGAAGTTGAAATTAAATAAAAGTCTTAAGACCTTATATTTAGGTTGATATGGTTTAGAACCTCACTGACGTGGGGTTCTATGCCTTTTTGTATATTTATCTTTTAATTTCAATTACACAATATACATCGATGTCAGTAAAAATTGAAAACCAAAGGATTAGCTTTTCTTCAACTAAAACTGTCTTTGATTATCCTGATTTCCTCGAAGTACAGATTAAATCCTTCATTGAATTTTTTCAGTTAGGTACTATCCCGGATCAGCGTAAAGAAGAAGGTTTATGTAAAGTTTTTGAAGAAAATTTTCCAATTACCGATACCAGAAATAATTTCGTCCTGGAATTTGTGGACTATATGGTTGACCCGCCGAGATATTCTATCGAAGAATGTATCGAACGTGGTCTTACTTTTAGCGTTCCATTAAAAGCCAAATTAAAATTGTATTGTACCGATCCGGAACATGAAGATTTTGATACGGTTGTTCAGGATGTTTATCTTGGAACAGTTCCATACATGACTCCCAGAGGTACATTTGTTATCAATGGAGCCGAACGTGTGGTCGTTTCACAGTTGCACCGTTCTCCCGGAGTGTTCTTCGGACAGAGCATGCACGCCAATGGCACAAAACTATATTCTGCCAGGATTATTCCTTTTAAAGGATCATGGATTGAATTTGCAACGGACATTAATAGTGTCATGTTTGCATATATCGATCGAAAGAAAAAATTGCCGGTAACCACATTGCTTCGTGCAATTGGATTCGAAAGTGACAAGGATATCCTTGAAATTTTCGATCTGGCTGATGAAATTAAGGTTTCAAAATCCGGTTTAAAGAAAGTCGTGGGTCGCAAATTGGCTGCCCGTGTGCTTAAAACCTGGACTGAAGATTTCGTGGATGAAGATACCGGTGAAGTGGTATCTATCGAACGTAATGAGGTGGTTATCGATCGTGAAACCGTTATCGAAAACGATCATATTGAAGAAATCGTGGAATCAGGAGCAAAAACCATTTTGCTTCATAAAGAAGATCAGAATCTTCAGGATTTTGCAATTATATACAATACGCTTCAAAAAGACCCTTGTAACTCGGAGAAAGAAGCAGTTCTGCACATCTATCGTCAGCTTCGTAATGCTGAACCGCCTGATGATGCTACTGCAAGAGATGTCATTGACAAACTTTTCTTCTCTGAAAAAAGATATGACTTAGGTGAAGTTGGCCGTTACCGGATCAACAAAAAACTCGGTCTGAATATTGACATGAAGGTTCAGGTATTGACCAAGGAAGATATTATTGAAATCATCAAATATCTGATTAAACTGGTCAACTCTAAAACCGATGTGGATGATATTGACCATTTGAGCAACCGTCGTGTACGTACCGTTGGTGAACAAATGTTCAATCAGTTTGGCGTTGGTTTGGCTCGTATGGCCCGTACCATTCGTGAACGTATGAATGTACGCGACAACGAGGTATTTACACCAATCGACCTGATCAATTCCAAAACTTTATCTTCGGTAATTAATTCTTTCTTCGGAACAAATGCCTTGTCTCAGTTCATGGATCAAACCAATCCGTTGGCTGAAATGACGCACAAACGCCGTATGTCAGCTTTGGGACCTGGTGGTCTTTCGCGAGAAAGAGCCGGATTCGAAGTACGTGACGTCCATTATACACATTATGGCCGCTTGTGCCCTATTGAAACTCCTGAAGGACCAAACATCGGTTTGATTTCCTCACTTTGTGTATTTGCAAAAGTGACAGAGCTAGGATTTATTTCTACTCCTTACCGGACAGTTCAAAACGGAAAGGTTGATTTATCCGTTAGCGGAGTAATTTATCTTACTGCAGAAGAAGAAGAAGGCAAAATTATTGCTCAGGCAAATGCCCCGATAGATAATGAAGGTAATTTCATCAATCCACGCGTGAAATCGCGTTTGGATGGTGATTATCCGATTGTAGCAAAAGCAGAAGTAAATATGATGGACGTAGGTCCAAATCAGATTGCATCTGTTGCCGCATCGCTGATTACCTTCCTTGAACATGATGATGCAAACCGTGCCCTGATGGGATCGAACATGATGCGCCAGGCAGTTCCCCTGCTTCGTCCGGAAGCTCCAATTGTTGGAACCGGTCTTGAAGCACGTTCTGCAATAGACTCTCGTGTTTTGATCGTTGCTGAAGATGACGGTGTTGTTGAATATGTTGATGCAGATGAAATCCTGATTCGTTATGACTTGAGTGAAGAAGCCCGTTTTGTTAGCTTCGATCCTGAAGTTGTTACTTATAAGATTTCAAAATTTCAAAAAACCAACCAGGGTACTGTGGTTGACCTGAAACCGATAGTCTCTAAAGGCGATCGCGTGAAAAAAGGTCAGGTGCTTACTGAAGGATATGCTACACAAGGCGGAGAACTGGCTTTGGGTCGTAACCTGAAAGTTGCATTCATGCCTTGGCAGGGATATAACTATGAGGATGCCATCGTAATTTCTGAACGTGTTGTTCGGGAAGACGTGTTTACCTCTATTCATGTGGACGAATATTCATTGGAAGTTCGCGACACCAAACGCGGTGTGGAAGAATTTACCTCTGACATTCCAAACGTGAGCGAAGAAGCGACCAAAAATCTGGACGAAAACGGATTGATCCGCATTGGAGCTATCGTAAAACCAGGAGATATCCTGATTGGAAAGATTACTCCAAAAGGCGAGTCAGATCCTTCTCCGGAAGAAAAACTGCTTCGTGCAATCTTTGGTGACAAAGCCGGTGATGTGAAAGATGCTTCTTTAAAAGCTTCTCCTTCGCTCAACGGAACAATTATCGACAAAAAACTATTCTCACGGGTAGTAAAAGATAAAAAAGGCAAATTAGCCACGAAACCATTACTCGATTCTATTGACGATGAATTCGACCGTCATGCCACAGGTTTACGTGCCAAACTGGAAGATAAATTGTTCACTTTGGTGAATGGGAAAACCAGTCAGGGCGTAAAAGATTATTACGGCGGCGATATTATCGGTAAAGGAATTAAATTCACCTTGAAACAACTTCAGGATATTGATTATCTGTCGATTAATCCAAGCAAATGGACGACTGATAAAGAAAAGAACGACATGATTTTCGCTCTTATCAACAATTTCATCATGAAGCATAAGGAACTTGAAGCGGTTTCGAAAAGGAAACGTTACAATGTGACTATTGGTGATGAACTTCCAGCAGGAATTATCCAGCTTGCCAAGGTTTATGTTGCTAAAAAACGTAAACTCCAGATTGGTGATAAAATGGCCGGTCGTCACGGAAATAAAGGTATTGTCTCACGTATTGTACGCGACGAAGATATGCCATTCCTTGAAGATGGAACTCCGGTTGATATCGTTCTGAACCCGCTGGGTGTACCTTCGCGTATGAACTTGGGACAGATTTACGAAACTGTTTTGGCTTGGGCCGGAAAAGAATTGGGCTTGAAATTTGCAACTCCGATTTTTGATGGTGCAACCCTCGATCAGGTTTGTGAATATACCGACCAGGCTGGTGTTCCACGTTTTGGAAAGACCTACCTGAGTGACGGTGGCACAGGTGAACCATTTGACCAGCCGGCCACTGTAGGTATTATCTACATGCTGAAACTGGGCCACATGGTTGAAGATAAGATGCATGCCCGTTCAATCGGACCGTACTCTTTGATTACACAACAGCCACTTGGAGGTAAAGCTCAGTTCGGAGGACAGCGTTTCGGGGAAATGGAAGTTTGGGCACTCGAAGCATTCGGTGCATCCAATATTCTTCAGGAAATTCTGACTGTTAAATCAGACGACGTTTTGGGAAGAGCAAAAGCTTACGAAGCCATTGTTAAGGGAGAACCAATGCCAGCGGCAGGTATTCCTGAATCACTGAACGTATTGCTTCACGAATTACGCGGTCTTGGTTTGAGTGTTAACCTGGATTAATTTGAGGCAAATCGGTTCGATTTTCCTGATATAAATTTGTTAAAATAACTATCGATATATGGCATTCAGAAAAGACAATAAAGTTAAAAGTAGCTTTGCCAAAATTGGTATCAGTCTGGCCTCGCCTGAAGAAGTTCTTGAACGTTCTCACGGAGAAGTTTTGAAACCTGAAACGATAAATTACCGGACTTATAAACCTGAACGCGATGGTTTGTTCTGCGAACGAATCTTCGGACCTGTTAAGGATTATGAGTGTCACTGCGGTAAATACAAACGTATCCGTTACAAAGGAATCGTTTGCGACCGTTGTGGTGTTGAGGTAACCGAGAAAAAAGTGCGTCGCGAACGCATGGGACATATTTCTCTGGTTGTTCCGGTAGCGCATATTTGGTACTTTAAATCGTTGCCTAACAAGATCGGTTATCTGTTAGGTTTACCTACCAAAAAATTGGATGCAATTATTTACTACGAACGATATGTGGTAATTAATGCAGGAGTAAAAGGTCAGGATGGAGTTAAATATCTTGACTTCCTTACTGAAGAAGAATATCTTGACATATTAGATTCTTTACCAAAAGAAAACCAATATCTGGACGACCTGGATCCGAACAAATTCATCGCCCGCATGGGTGCCGATGCGCTGTATTCATTATTGCAACGCCTCGAACTGGATGAAATGTCGTTCGATCTTCGTCATAAAGCCAATACCGAAACTTCACAGCAACGTAAAAACGAAGCTCTGAAACGTTTGCAGGTTGTTGAAGCTTTCCGCGCCAGTAAAAACATCAATCGTCCGGAATGGATGATTGTAAAAGTTGTTCCGGTAATTCCACCTGATTTACGTCCGTTGGTTCCTCTCGATGGTGGCCGTTTTGCCACTTCCGATTTGAACGATTTGTACCGCAGGGTAATTATCCGCAACAACCGTTTGAAACGACTGATTGAAATCAAAGCTCCGGAAGTAATTCTGCGTAACGAAAAACGTATGCTTCAGGAAGCAGTGGATTCACTGTTCGATAATTCACGGAAATCAAATGCAGTTAAGACTGAAAATAACCGCGCATTAAAATCATTATCCGACAGTTTGAAAGGGAAACAAGGTCGTTTCCGTCAGAACTTGCTGGGTAAACGTGTGGATTATTCAGCCCGTTCGGTCATCGTGATCGGACCAAAACTGAAGCTTCACGAATGTGGTCTTCCGAAAGATATGGCTGCTGAGCTTTTCAAACCATTTATTATCAGGAAACTGATTGAACGTGGTATAGTGAAGACAGTAAAATCGGCCAAGAAAATTGTTGACCGTAAAGATCCTGTGGTTTGGGATATTCTTGAAAACGTGTTGAAAGGACATCCTGTCATGCTGAACCGTGCGCCTACGCTGCACCGTTTGTCGATTCAGGCATTCCAGCCTGTTCTCGTGGAAGGAAAAGCCATTCAGTTACACCCGCTCGTTTGTACCGGTTTCAACGCCGACTTCGATGGTGATCAGATGGCTGTTCACGTACCACTTGGAAATGCTGCTGTTTTGGAAGCTCAAATGCTGATGCTTGCATCGCATAACCTTCTGAATCCTGCGAATGGTGCACCTATTACAGTGCCATCTCAGGACATGGTTTTGGGTTTGTATTACATGACCAAACCTCGTCCGGGAGCTCGTGGAGAAGGAATGATTTTCTATTCTACAGAAGAAGTTATTATTGCTCACAATGAAGGTGTAATTGATTTGCACGCGATTATTAAGGTAAAAGTTGAAGATGTTGATGAGAACGGTGAAATGTTCAAACACATCATCGAAACTACTGTTGGCCGGATTATTTTCAACCAATCGGTACCTAAAGCAGTTGGATACATTAACCAGTTGCTGACCAAAAAGTCGCTTCGTACAATCATTGCCGATATTTATAAAAAGACAGGTAACGCTGTAACCGTGTTGTTCCTTGATGCAATTAAGGATTTGGGTTATACCATGGCTTATCGCGGAGGTTTGTCTTTCAATTTAAGTGATGTGGTTGTACCTCATGACAAAAAGGAAATTGTTGATGCCGGTTATGCCGAAGTTGAAGAAGTAATGATGAATTACAACATGGGATTCATTACCAACAACGAACGCTACAACCAGGTTATTGATATCTGGACACATGCCAATGCCAAATTGACCAATTCGGTGATGAAAACTTTGAGCACCGACCGTCAGGGATTCAACTCGGTATATATGATGTTGGATTCAGGAGCCCGTGGTTCTAAAGAGCAGATTCGTCAGCTTTGCGGGATGCGTGGTTTGATGGCAAAACCTCAGAAATCAGGTTCTACAGGATCTCAGATCATTGAAAACCCGATTTTGGCGAACTTTAAAGAAGGTCTGTCGGTTTTGGAATACTTTATTTCAACTCACGGTGCCCGTAAAGGTTTGGCCGATAC
>JBAWZG010000152.1:0-10832 GCA_037143155.1 Bacteroidia bacterium | reverse complement strand
CACATGGTTCCGCCGATCTGATTGCTTTTCCGGCAATCAGCTGATCCGTTGCACATTTCAATGGTTCGCAACAGATTTCCATGCTGCGAATAGTCAAACAGGGTAGTGGCTTTAAACGATGGTTGTCCCATGATCAACCGCATATCCTGGGTAATGGGCGGTGTATCCACAATTTTTCCCGGATTCAGAATATTCTGAGGATCCCATGTGTATTTGAGTTTACGGATCAGCTCATAGTTATGCTGACCAAGCATCAGCGGAATAAACTCACCACGCAGACGGCCATCGCCATGTTCCCCACTGAGGGATCCACGGAACTTCTTAACCAGTACAGCGACTTCCCCGGCAAGCGAACGGAAAATTTTCACATCTTCCGGATCTCTCAGGTTCAGAAGCGGACGCAAATGCAATTCGCCGGTGGCAATATGACCGTAGTACACGCACGACAAGCCATACTTGGCAAGAATTTGCTTGAATTCGCGGATATATTCAGGTAACAGGGCAGGCACAACTGCAGTGTCTTCAACCACGGTTACACTTCGTTTTTCTCCAGGAATGTTCGAAAGTAATCCTAATCCGGCTCTGCGGAGTTCCCATATCTTTTTGAAACTTTCCTTGTCAGTGAAAAAGGGAAAATGGTAACCATATCCTTCTTTTCGAAGATCTGCTTCCAGATTTCCGGCCTTTTCCTGAATTTCTTCCAATGAATCCGACGAAAACTCGATCGTCAGGATGGCCTTGGGATTTCCCTCAATAAAGAATCGGTTTTTGCGCTGCTCAATGTTTTCGAGTGTGCAGTTCAGAATAATTTCGTCCGTCAGTTCAATGGCATTGGGCGAATGCCGGAGTGCAACAATGTTTCCGTAAAGCGCATCTTCCAGCGAATTAAAATGTGCGCAAACCAAACCCTGAAATTTGGGAGGAAGCGGAACCAGGTTCAACCTGATTTTGGTAATAAATAGCAGTGTTCCTTCAGACCCGGCAAGCAGTTTACAGAAATTGAATGACTTTCCGTTTTGTATAAAAGGATCAGTTTCGAGCAACATGTCCAATGCATAACCGCTGTTTCGGCGAGTCACTTCCGGATCAGGAAATTCGTTCCGGATTTCCTTCTGATTGAATTCATTGCTGAGTGTATCCTGAATATTCCGGTAGATTTTGGTTTCCAGAAGTTCAGGATTTCCGGAGCATTTAGCCTGAAATTCTTTTGTAGAAAGTTCTCCGAAAATCACATCTGATCCGTCGGAAAGAATGCCTTCAACTTCCAATACGTGTTCACGGGGGCTGCCATAAATGAGTGAATGAAGGCCGCACGAATTATTTCCCAGCATTCCACCAATGCAACAACGATTGGCAGTGGAAGTTTCTGGAGCAAATTGCAGGTCAAGTGGTGCCAAAAACTGGTTAAGTTCAGCCAAAACCACTCCTGGCTCTACTTCAATCCATCGCTCATCAACATTGATTTCTCCGATTTTATTCAGGTATTTCGAAATGTCAACCACAATTCCAGGACCAACAACCTGACCCGCCAGCGAAGTTCCCCCGGCACGTGGAATTACCGAAGTGCCTGTCTTCCAGGCAAACCTGATGATTTTCCGGATGTCTTCCTTGTTTTTCGGACGAGTAACAGCCTGCGGAATTTCGCGGTACATCGAGGCATCGGTTGCATAAATCACTTTCTGCACCTGATCAGTAAACACATCACCGTCGAGCGATTGTTTGAGCGGAAAAAAGGGATCGGTTGATTTCATTCAAAAAAGTTTTTTCAAAAATAGCCAAATAAGTTTTAAATAATCTCAGATCACATGATTGTTCAGAAAACAAATTGTCATTTATATCAGGCCTTTCAATAATGAATTTTGTCAGGTTTCAGTATATTTTTGAAAGGAAAGGATTACGCACGCCATATTTTCTTTACTTTTGCTTCGAATATTTTACCGAATAGTTTAAACTTTAAACCAACGATGGAAATCTTAAAACGTGTCTATCAGAACGCTCAAAAATATCAGAAAAGAATTGTTTTACCTGAAGGATTGGAACCAAGAACTTTAAGGGCCACCGAAATAATTCTAAATCAGAAACTTGCGAAAATTATTCTCTTGGGTAATCCGGAAGAGATTTATATTGCAGCTATTGAACTTGGCGTTAATATCGATGGTGCGACAATCGTCAATCCTAAAACAGATCCGAAAAGGGAATTGTACGCCGGACTGATGGTTGAAATCCGCAAGGAAAAAGGACTTTCCTACGATGCAGCGCTTGAATTGCTGAACGATCCTTTGTATTTCGCCTGTTTAATGATTAAGAACGGCGATGCTGACGGAGAACTTGCCGGAGCAATCAATGCAACAGGTGATGTTCTTCGTCCAGCCTTGCAATATGTCAAAACTCTTCCTGGTGTAAGTGTTGTTTCAGGAGCATTTCTGATGTTTGTGAACGATCCTCAATATGGACATGATGGAATACTTGTTTTTGCCGATTGTGCGGTAATGCCAAATCCTGATGAACGTCAGTTGGCCGAAATTGCAATTACCACTGCAAAAACTGCAAAAGCGATAGTGGGAATGGAACCCCGGGTTGCCATGTTGAGTTTCTCAACTATGGGAAGTGCACAACATCCATTGGTTGACAAAATGGTAAATGCCACCCGTATTGCCCGTGAATTGGATCCGGATTTGAAAATTGACGGTGAAATGCAACTGGACGCCGCGTTGGTTCCTGAAGTTGGTCGCCTGAAAGCGCCAAACAGCGAGGTAGCTGGCCGTGCAAATATTCTGGTATTCCCCGGACTTGAATCTGCCAACATCGGTTACAAACTGGTTCAACGTTTGGCGAAAGCCGAAGCAGTTGGTCCAATTTTACAGGGCATGGCTGCTCCAATAAACGATCTTTCACGAGGTTGTTCGGTGAGCGATATCGTTAATATGGTAGTTATTACAGCGAATCAGGCTGCAGCACTTTTTGAATAAACACAATCAAAACAGATAATTATGCCGGCTGAAGTAATTTACGAACCAATCGAAGAATTTGGATTAAGTAAAAAGAATGTAAGCAGAACACTTTTTTCGAAAATTGGGATCATTGGATGTGGTCTGGTTGGCCAGAACATTGCCCGCGTGGCCAGCTTCTTCGGAATTGAAGTTGTTTTCATTGAAGTTTCTGAAGACAAGATTCAGGATGCATATCGAAATATTGAGAAAGTTTTGGATGAGCGAATTGAACATTGGGGAATAACTAATGGTGAAAAACGGGCCATCATGTCCAGAATTAGCGGATCGCTTGATTATAAAGACCTGGTAGGTTGCGATTTCGTAATTGAAGCCATCCGTGCAATTGACCGTGGAGGAAAAATCAGGGAACGCAAGGAAATTTTTCACAAAATCGAAGAAGTCGTAGACAAGGATTGTATCATTGCTACCAATTCAACCACAATTATAATAACCGAGCTTTCTTCTGATCTTATTTACCGCGATCGCTGCGTGAGCCTGCATTTCTTCGTATCTGCACAGGAGGCGCGAATCGTTGAACTTGTCCGTAGTTTATATACTTCCGATGAGTCGTTTCACAAAGTATGCCAGTTTATTAAAATGATTAACCGTAAGGTGGTTCATGTTCAGGAATCTGCAGGATTGGTAAGTATCCGGATTTTTGTAGTCTGGTTGAATGAAGCATGCGAAATACTCATGGAAGGCATTTCGAACATCGATGATATTGATCAGACCATGAAAATTGGTTTTGGAATGCGCATGGGTCCATTTGAAGTTGCCGACAAAATGGGACTTGACAAAGTAGTCCGATGGATGGATAATATCTATAATGAGTTTGGCGATTTACAATATAAACCAAATCCATACCTCCGAAGATTGGTTCGTGCCAAGCATTTGGGAATTGAATCAGGGGAAGGATTCTATAAATATGACGAACGGGGAAAAAGAATTATTCCTGAATGCCTGAATTGCTGATTTTCATCAAACAGATCATAGAATTAAAAGAAATAGAATGAAGATTCTTGTATTAAATTGCGGAAGCAGTTCCATCAAATACCAGCTTTTTAGCATGACCAGCCGGACGGTTATTGCCAAAGGAGGCATTGAAAAACTCGGTATGAAAGGCAGTTATCTCCAGCATATCCGTCAGGATGGCCAGGTCGTTGTTTTTCAAGGTGAAATTTTAGATCATAAAATCGGTGTTGAATACATTCTCGGGGTATTAACCAGCGAGAAACATGGTTGTCTGAAAGGACTTGAAGAGCTGAATGCCATTGGTCACCGGGTTGTACACGGAGGCGAACGGTTTAATGAGAGTGTACTTTTAACAGAAGATGTTTTACAGGAAGTAACCAAATGCATCGATATTGCTCCATTGCATAATCCGCCAAACCTGAAAGGTATCAGGGCAATGGAGGAATTGGTTCCTGGAATTCCACAGGTTGGGGTTTTCGATACTGCATTTCATCAAACGATGGAACCAAAAGCCTATATGTATGGAATTCCGTATGATTTATACAAAAAATATGGCATTCGTCGGTATGGCTTTCATGGAACAAGTCACCGTTATGTAACCAAACGTGCCTGCGATTTGCTTGGCGTTGATTACAATACCCAGAAAATTATTTCATGCCATTTGGGCAACGGAGCTTCTGTCGCCGCTGTGAAAAATGGGGAATCATTTGATACTTCCATGGGATTCACACCTATTGAAGGCCTAATCATGGGTACACGTTGCGGCGACCTCGATGTTGGAGTGGTTCATTTCATCATGGAAAAAGAAGACATCGGGATCAGATCTGCGAGTACGCTGTTCAATAAACATGCTGGTATGCTGGGAATCTCTGGTGTTTCGTCTGATATGCGTGAGATTGAAACTGCCTCAAAGAGTGGAAACGAACGGGCAGCATTGGCGCTCGAAATGTATAACTACAAGATAAAAAAATATATTGGTTCCTATATTGCGGCCATGGGTGGTGTGGATATCCTGATTATGACCGGCGGAATTGGTGAAAATGCTTATACAACAAGGGAAGGTGTTTGTAGTGATCTTGAATTTCTTGGAATTTCTCTGGATCATGAAAAAAATAAAGGTTTCCGCAGTGAAGGAATTATCAGCACACCGGATTCAAAAGTGAAAATCATGGTTGTTCCTACCGATGAAGAATTACTGATTGCTTTGGATACTGAAGAAATCGTATTTAAAAGAAATAAATCCTGAACCTGTTTGGATAGATTTCAAAAATCATCACATAAAAAAAGCGTCTGATCAGACGCTTTTTTTATGTGATTTAAAATTACTATTTGATAAGGTTGCCGTCACCGTCAATCAGTTTAATATCATAACCGAGCTCTTTCAGTGAAGTTTCAATTTTTGCACGGTCACCAACTACAATCCATACCAACTGTTCAGGTTTAATAACTTCGGAAGCTGTTTTCTGAACTTCATTGGTTTGCAACGCCTTCATTTTAGCCGCATAATCCTGATAATAATTGTCTTTCAAACTATACCGGACGATATCATTGATTGCTCCTGTTAATGCTCCCATCGTTTCGTAACTTCCGGGAATCTGAAGCAGCTGGTTCTTTTGAGTTTTTTGCACCTCTTCTGAAGAAGCCGGTTTTTTACTGCAATAGCTATTCAGTTCATTATAGATTTCCTGAATTGATTCTTTCGTTTTGTCGGTCTGAACCTGAGTATAGGTAATAAATGGCTGTTGTCCTTTTGTATTGTAAATGAATGAACCAGCACCATAGCTCCAATGCTTGTCTTCACGAATATTCATGTTAATGCGCGAAGTAAAATCGCCTCCAATAATGCTATTCATCACACTAACCGATGCTTCGTTTAATTGTCCGAATGGCGCCGTAAGGTTCCCTGCCAATACAAGTGATTGAATTGAGCCAGGACGATCCATCATGTATATCACTGGTCTTGCCGGAAGTTTTACTTCAGAAATACTTTTCTTTGGAGATGAACCGCTTTTCCAGCCTTTCAGGGCTTTTTCAAGTTTAGGTTTCAATTCGTCCATCGAAATATCACCGACAACTACTAATGTTGCGTTATTTGGTTTCATCCACGATTGGTAAAATTTAACCAACTGATCGCGTGTAATTCCTTTTACCGATGATTCAAAACCAGAACCTGTCAGAGGAGCTCCGTAGGCATGTTTCTCGCCGTATAAATACTTGGGAAGAATTCGAAATGCAATTCCGGTCGGCTGTGTTTTTTCTTTCTGAATCGAAACCAATTGTTGTTTAATTAACCGGTCGAGATCGGTTTGCGGAAAGCTTGGATTAAGAAGTACATCAGAAAAAATATTAAGAGAAGCATCTAAATTTTGTTTCAGAGAATTGAGCGATAGGTACGACTGGTCGAGATTTGAGCCGGTAGACAGATTCGTTCCAAGTCGCTCAAGTTCTTCACTTATTTGTAAGGCATTCCGTGTGGCTGTACCTTCATCAATCATGTTCATGGCCAATTTGGCGGTTCCGGGAACTGCAAATTGGTCGGCTGCATATCCTGCATCAAACGACAACATCAGACTGATTGCCGGAATAGTCGACCTCTGGGCTAAAACAACCGGTAATCCATTCGATAAAGTGATTCGTTGAAACTGAGGAAAAATAAGATCCGGTGCAGTTCCCATTTCAGGAACTTTAGTCCGGTCGGCATCAGTTACGGCTGCTTTGGCTTCAATAAACGGATGAACTTCCAAAACATACTGGCCATCGCTGAGCCATTCTTTTGAAACCTGAAGTAAATCAGCAGGTTTTGCTTCATTCATTCTTTTTATCCATACTTTATAATTATCCGGATCACCAAAGTATGTTTGGTTACTTGCCAGAATATCTGATTTGCCGCCAAATCCGCCAACCCGTTCAAGGCCTCTTATAAATCCGGCATAGTTTCGTGTTTTAACGATTGCCAATTCATCTTCAGTCGGTCCAGTCTGAATAAATCTGGCAAGCTCTTCATCAATTGCTTTTTCGACTTTTGAAAGTTGGATGCCAGGTTTTACATCTGCGGTGATTTCAAACAAACTTCCTATTTCACGCCTGTTAATTCCGCAACTTACCGAAGTAGCTATTTGATCTTCGTAGACCAAGCGTTTGTATAAACGTGAGGTTTTGCCCAAGGCCATGATATCGCTCACCATATCCAGTTGGATATTCTCTTTTGTTCCATCTTCAGGAATATTCCAGACTTTGTAGATACGTTCCTGTGGCACCCGGTCCTGCATAACCTCACGCTGAATACCACTGCGTTTGGCCGGCCAGGATTGGTATTTGGCAATCGGAGGACCTGCCTGTAAACCACCAAAATATTTCTTTACCTTTTCCAAAGCTTCTGTAGTGTTGACATCGCCAGCTACAACCAAGGTGGCATTGTTCGGACCATAATAGGTTTTGAACCATTCTTTGACATCCGAAAGTGAAGCGGCACTTAAATCGTCCATCGAACCAATGACTGTCCAAGAATAAGGATGCCCGGTGGGATATGTACTTCTGGTTATATATTGTTCGACCGATCCATAAGGTTCATTTTCGCCCTGACGCTTTTCGTTCTGAACAACGCCTCTTTGCTCATCAAGTTTAGCTTGTGTAATTGCATTGACCATATATCCCATACGGTCGCTTTCGAGCCACAATACCTGATCGAATGCTGAAATGGGAACGGTTTCGAAATAATTCGTACGGTCGTTGCTGGTAGTGCCATTCAAATCGGTCGCTCCAATTTTATCAAGTGCTTTAAAGTAATCGTCGTTAAAATGTTCACTCCCGTTAAACATCAAATGTTCAAATAAATGTGCAAATCCGGTACGTCCTGGCTTTTCATTTTTAGAACCTACATGATACCAGATATTTACTGCAACTACCGGAGTTTTGTGATCTTCATGGATTAAAACGGTCAGTCCATTTTCGAGTACAATTTTTTTGTACGGAATGTCGATTTCAGCATATGAACTGCTTGTTTGTGCGTTTACCTTTCCGCAAATGCCCGAAAGCAGCAATACTAAAGTAATTAAGAGAATTCTTTTCATTCGATAAAATTTAAGATGGATAATTGTAATTGGAAATTTAAAGTTAGATCAAAAAGCGTGAAAAAACAAAAGGATTATCATGGTCTGATAATCCTTTGTTTCAATGTTAGTTTAGTTCGATCGGAAAATAGATATTGGTTAAAAGAGAAAAGGTTGCAATTAGTTAGAATTGCGACGCTAATATAAAAGTATTTTAGTAACCTTTTTTAAGTTTTTTTAATAATTTGTTAACGTGTTATTTTGTCTTGGTAATTTCAGGATGTAATCGTCTGTAATTCAGTCAATCTATTTTTCGGGTATGTTTTATAATATCTATTGATATTTTTCTGGTATTTGCACTTCATGTGGTAGCGGATTGGGATGAAAGAAGTTCAGATAAGTAGATAAAGATAAAATTATCCTAATTAAATTCTGAAAGCTTATATTTGTGGCAAAAAACAAATGCGGCTTTACAATACCATCAACAGTGAAGATTTAAAGGTCCGGCTTTTTGCCGAAACAATTGTCAGAAAAACAATCTCATTTTATCGCTATTTTATTCTTGAAAATCCGCTGGGATTCAGGGATCAATTGTATTCCGAATGGGCGGCAATCAACTGTTTTGGTCGTATTTACGTTGCTCGTGAAGGAATCAATGCCCAGATGAGTGTTCCGGAGGAAAATTTCGATGCATTCCTGAAAACACTGGCTAAATTTCAAATTTTTAATCAGATACCGATCAAATATGCCATTGAGGACAATGGAAAATCATTTTATAAACTTGCAATCAAAGTCCGGCCTAAACTTGTTGCCGATGGATTAGACGATCACTCGTTCGATGTGACCAATGTTGGTAACCATTTGAGCGCTGAAGAGTTTCATTCTCTTGTGGAAGATGATCGGCATGTTGTTGTTGATATGAGGAATCACTACGAATCGGAAGTCGGTTATTTTAAAGGGGCAATCCGACCTGAAGTCGATACATTTCGGGAAGAAATTACCCTGGTGACCGAAATGCTTGCAGACCAGAAAGACCGAAAAGTTTTGTTGTATTGTACAGGTGGAATTCGCTGTGAGAAGGCAAGCGCCTATTTGAAACATCATGGTTTTTCGGATGTAAACCAACTGCATGGTGGCATATTGGAATATGCTCGACAGATTAAACGAATGAATCTGGAATCGAATTTTATTGGTAAAAACTTCGTATTTGATGAGCGAATGGGAGAGTCGGTCAATGGCGAGGTAATTTCACATTGCCATCAGTGTGGTAAATCCTGCGATGTTCATCTGAATTGCACGAATGAACTTTGTCACGTGCTGTTCATTCAATGTCCTGAATGTGCTTTGAAATTTGAAAAGTGTTGCTCATCGGATTGCCGCGATGTTAAAAATGCTTCAGAACCTGAAAGAAAGCTCATCAGGTTAAATACTGAACGTAAATTTGGCAATAGTAAAGCTTACCGTAAAAGTTACCTGTTGGTAAAAAACAATACATTTGCCGATTCAATTTCAGCAGAAGAACAAAAAACCGGATTTTAAACATGGTGAATTTCTGGGAAACCCTTCAGAAACCTATATTTGCTTTGGCACCAATGGAAGATGTTACTGATACATCTTTTCGTGAAATTGTTGCTGGACTTGCCATTCCCGAATATCTCCAAATACTTTATACTGAATTTACCTCGGTTGATGGCATGAATCATCCGAAGGGAAAAATCAGGGTGGGAGAGCGATTGCTGGTCAGCGAATCGGAAAAGGCTCTTCTGAAACAGAAGAATATCCGTTTGATTGCACAGATTTGGGGCAAGAGACCTGAATTATTTCATAAGATTGCCCGGGAAATAACTGAGGAATATGAATTTGACGGTCTGGATATTAATATGGGCTGCCCGGTAAAAAATGTAGTTAAAAATGGCTGTTGTTCGGCATTGATCAATGAACCCAGTCTGGCAAAAGAGATCATTCTGGCTACGATGGAGGCAACGCATTTGCCGGTTTCCGTTAAAACACGTACCGGAATTAAATCTCATGATACGGAAATCTGGATTGAACACCTGATGGAAACGAAACCTGCTGCAATCATTCTGCATGGGCGCACTCAAAAGCAACAGTCGGATGGTCTGGCTGATTGGGAAGAAATAGCCAAAGGCGCACGAATCCGGGATCTAATCCATCCGGCAACCAGATTCTTAGGCAATGGCGATGTTCTTTCAGTTGCACATGGAAAGGAACTCGTTGAAAAATACGGGATTGATGGAGTGATGATCGGACGCGGAATATTTCACAATCCCTGGTTTTTTAATCCTGACTTTTCAACACCATCGAAAGCAGATAAAATGGCACAACTGCTGCTTCATACTCAGATTTTTGAACGGAACTGGGGTGCGCATAAAAATCTGAATGTATTGAAACGTTTTTATAAAATATACACCAGTGAATTCCCGGATGCTGCAAAAATACGTGCTGAACTGATGGAAGCAACGACCTTCGAAGATGTTTACCGGATAGTCAGGAATGGCACAACTTAAACTTTAATTGTTAGAAAATACTAATCTTATTCCTTGTTTCTTCGGCCAAATTAGTTTTACTTTGGGATTACTTTGAACATATCTTATGGACTTATTCGATAGAATAAATCCTTTTTTTTAGAAAACATAAGTAAAACACAGCATTAATGAATATTCGAAAATCATTACGTACCCTTCATCGTGATTTTGGTTATCTGGTCGTGGGGATCACCTTCATTTATACTGTTTCAGGTATTGCACTGAATCATCGAACTGATTGGAACCCTCATTACACGCTGGTTTCCGAAGATTTG
>JBAWZG010000151.1:0-10962 GCA_037143155.1 Bacteroidia bacterium | reverse complement strand
ATCAGAATATTGATCATTTTATGGATACAGCAAATATTTCAATCGAAGTTTTTTGAATTCCGACAGGCCGGGTTCCCATGAAGCGCGAATTTCCTTTTCTGTTTTTCCGGCAATGATCTGCTGTTTTAATAAAGTCGTTCCGGCCAGTTGGTCAAAATTCCCGATCTGATTGCTTTGCCGGGAATCGAAAAAATTCACTTTAAACGGATAGGCCTTGTACAATTCAATCATCCATTTCAGGTTAATTTGCCCGGTCTTCCGAAACTCAGCGGTATCGTATTTTCGCAGATCCAATCCGTAACAGGTTTTGTCCTGATGAAGCGGAGTTTCGCTCATGCCTTTTATACTGACCGGAGTAAAAGAAAATACATACTTGCCTTTCAACTCCGGATTTCCGAGCACTGTAAACGGAAAATGAGTTCCCCGGCCCTGACTGATAATGGTTCCTTCGAACAAACAGATTGACGGGTAAAGCAAAATCGACTGCTGTGTATTTAAATTTGGCGAAGGTGCGACCGGCAAATTATATTCCAGGTCGTGGCGGTAACAGGCAAGCGGAATCACTGTGATTTTGCATTTTACCCGGTTGGTCAGCCGGCCTTCTCCGTTGTACATTCCGGCCAGTTCGCCAATGGTCATTCCATGGGTGATTGGAATCGGAAACATACCGATTCCTGATTTCAGTTTCATGTCGAGAACAGGTCCGTCGATGCTGAATCCATTGGGATTTGGACGGTCGAGAATGAGCAGTTCTTTTCTATTTTCGGCGCAGGCTTCCATCACCTTGGCCAGCAGATTGATGTAGGTGTAAAACCGGGCACCCACATCCTGAATGTCGAAAATCAGCAAATCAACATCAGCCAGATCGGCCTTCGAGGGTTTGCTCTTTTTTCCGTAAAGCGATATTTCCTGAATTCCGGTTTTAGCATCAATGCTATCGGCAACCACCGATCCGGCACTTGCGGTTCCCCGAAATCCATGTTCCGGACCAAAAATCTTGACGATGCTTATTCCAAGTGATTTTAAACTATCGACAAGTGAAGTTTTCCCAATCACTGAAGTTTGGTTGGCAACGATGGCTATGCGTTTTCCTTTAAGGACTGGCAGGTATTTTTCGGTTTGCTCAGCCCCGGTTTTGATTCCTTCGGCACCAAGTAAACGGCAACCAATAAATAACAGTAGAAACATAATTCGCAGCTTCATCGGCTTATTCTTCTTAAGTTTAACAAGTCACTAAGATGAAACAATTCATCGTTTGCCAATTCTAAGCTCATTTTTTTATTCAGGGTCAGCAACTTTTTTCCGTCCGAATTAAAAAGGACAACCAGAAAATCATTTTCAGGAACAGAAGCTATTCTGTTTGATAGGCTTAAAATTCGCCATACTTTTTCCCATTTTATTACACCAACAGTCATGTCTGGTTCTATTTTTAACCATTGTCCTGAACTAAATATTCCGAAAAGAACATCTCCACTGCGAACCCGGTGTTTTTCAATGTCGATTGTGGTACAAAAATAGGTGAACCCGAAGAATGCCCCTCCAAATATGAGCAAAATAGCTTTGAGTGAAAACCAGAGTGCAGCACACCCAAAAATAAAAACCAGTTTGGCGGCAAAGCTTTCAAAAGGTCCAAATGAACTATAAAGTCTATTTTTTATTAGCATACGCCGATTTTAAACAAATTTACTCAGATCATTTCGTATATGCTCAGTCAGTTTCAGAAAAGCATCCTGATCAATGCAAACCTGATCCAAAATATCCACCACATCATCCAGGGTTATCTTGTCAAAATCTTCGCGACGCGGCGTAATAAAAAGGCCACCAAAATCAACTGAGCCGGGACTAATCAAAATATGTTCAGCGCCGGTTGCGAAGAATTGCCTGGGGCGGTGAGCTTTTCGCGGGAAAAGATGAACGATCCATTTTTTCTGATTCCACGAACAAAGCACATTCATCATCGGTTCAACTTTTTCGGGTTGCATCACCTGAAAATGCTGATAGTAACTGTTGATCACTTCCAATCCTTCGTTCATCGAAGTGGTTTCGATTGAAATCATTTTCCGCAGATAGTGATCGAAAGCAAAAACGCTTGTATTTTCTCCGGAGTAAAGTTTCCTGCTGGTATTTTTCAAGCGATCAAAATCTTCGCTGATTGGCAAAAGCGAACTTTCGCCGGCCTGAAAATGCAAATGATCGGGAGCCGATGCACCACATTCGGGACCATTGTAAACTACCGTGAATCCTTCCATCGCTCTGGCAAGCTCGATCATTTCGCAGACGTTGGGCAAAAACCGCTGATCCACATGATTCACAGAAGGTATAGTAAAATGATATTTGAAAATTGGAAAAGGATTCACGAGGATCAGAAACTGATCACCAAAGGCAATATCTTCCTGCTCCGGTGGCCGGTTTTTGCTGCATAAAAAACAGGGTCGTGCAGCAATCGATTTCTGATCGGTTTTTGAAACCGTCGAAAGCATTCGTTCGGGATTAAACTGAATTTTGATTTGAAATCCATCGAACTGAAAATCTTTGACTTCTACTTTTTCCAATCCTGCAAAATTGGAAGCAACCAGCGGCCAGTTCAGTTTCTGCGATTCGACAAACTCCTGAAGAATCTGAGCTGCGGTTTTATTGGTAATATTCATTATTTCGATCAATTGCGCCATGGTAACTATTCTTCCTTTTTACTCAGTAAAAGTAATCCCGCAAACATAATCAATCCGTTCAGGAGTAACAATTCGAAGCCAAACTGATAGCCGCCCAGCCATTTCACCGAATTAACATTGATGATGTAGGTTAGCAGCGGTGACAGTAATCCCAGAATGGGGACAAAACGGTCCTTCACCTGCTTTTTTGTCAGTATGCCGAACGCAAAAAGTCCCAGCAGCGGACCATAGGTGTACCCGGCAACTTTAAAAACAGCAGTCACCACACTTTCGTCATTGATAAAACGAAAAAGAACAATGACCAGAAACATCAGTACCGAAAATCCAATGTGAACCTTCATTCGTTTGGATTTGCTATCCGGACTTTTAGGATTCAAATTCAGGAAATCGATGCAAAAGGAAGTGGTTAAGGCGGTCAGTGCCGAGTCGGAACTCGAATAGGTTGCAGAAACGATGCCCAGTAAAAACAGCACTCCGGCGATTGTTCCAAAATGATTCAGCGCCAGAAAAGGGAAGAAATCGTCCGACTTTGCGGTTATCGGAATTCCCTTCACCGAGGCAAAAATATAGAGCATGACTCCAAGGCTCAGAAACAGCAGGTTGGTGAAAATAAATGCGAGGCTGAACCAGAAAATATTCTTCTGGGCATCTTTCTTGTTTTTGCAGGTCAAACTCTTTTGCATCATATCCTGATCCAGACCATTCATCACGATGACGATTCCCAGACCGGCAATAAATTGTTTGAAAAAATTGGTTTTCGAGCGCCAGTCCCAGTCGAATATTTTGCTGTACGGATGTTCATCAATGGCTTTAACCATCTGACCAAAATTCATGTTGAGTTGGGTAGATATGAGAATGATAGTTAATACCACCGATGCCAGAAGAAAGGTAGTCTGAAGCGAATCAGTCCAGATCACGGTTTTAATTCCGGCGCGGAAAGTATAGGCCCAGATCATAAAAATGGCAATGGCAACTGTCACCACAAACGGGATTCCCAGTGCATCAAAAAAAGCAAGTTGCAGCACTCCGGCAACGAGATACATCCGAAAAGATGCCCCGATGGTACGCGAAACCAGGAAAAAGAACGAACCCGTTTTATATGAACTGACTCCGAATCGCTGATCGAGGTAAGTGTAAATAGAAACCAGATTCAGCTTATAATACAGTGGAATCAACACCAGAGCAACCGCCCAGTAACCCACGAAATTGCCAAGTAAAAACTGCAGGTAGGTCCATCCTGAATGGCCAACTTCGCCCGGAACTGAGATGAAAGTGACTCCGGAAATGGTTGTGCCGATCATGGCAAAAGCCACCATGTACCAGCGGGATTTACGGTTGCCGGTAAAAAAAGTCTCGCTGTTCACATTTTTCGAAGTGAAATGCGAAATGCCAAACAGTAATCCGAAGAAACAGACCAGAACTATAAACAGGATGGTTGAACTCATTACCAAAAAATTGATGGACTGAATGATTAGTTTAAGGCACTTCAGGTTTGAAGCCTGAACTCAGGATAAAAATAGTTTATTAATTAAGCTTCGCAATGCCAAGCAAAACATATCTGTGAAATTTGCATTCCTTACTAAATACTTATCTTTACTTCATCAATATATCCTGTACAACTATGAAACTTATCGCTGACAGTGGATCTTCGAAGACCGCCTGGAAATTAATCAGCCCAAACCACCCGGCAAAAGACCTGAAAACTGCGGGTATAAATCCGTTTTTCAGGACTGAGGAAGACATTTTCCAGGAATTATCGGCACGACTTCCTCCTGAAACAGGAACCGAAATTCAGGAAATTTGCTTTTATGGCTCCGGAATTGTGAATCAGGAGAAAGGAGATATCATCAAAAGGGCATTGGCACGGATTTATCAGTCTGCCCGGATCGAAACGCACAGCGATGTTCTCGGAGCGGCCAGAGCGTTATTTGGCAATCAACCTGGAATTGCTTGTATTCTGGGAACCGGTTCGAATGTTTGCCAGTACGACGGCCAAAAAATAAGCGGGGGAATTTCTCCACTTGGGTTTATTCTTGGCGATGAAGGCAGCGGTGCCGTCATGGGACGTAAACTTTTGGGTGACTATTTTAAAGAGGTGATGCCACCTTATCTGCGTTTGGCCTTTACAGAACAATTTAAACTTTCGCGCGAGGAGGCTTTGAACCGGGTTTACAGAAGCGAAAAACCCAATCAGTTTCTGGCTCAGTTTATTCCCTTCCTTTCTGATCATGCCAATTCGGCCTATTGTCAGGAATTTGTGCAGCATAATTTCATGGAATTCTTTGAGCGGAACGTGGTGAAACTTCCCGATTACCAAAAATATCCGATTGGTTTTGTGGGTTCGGTGGCTTACTATTTTGGCCAGATATTGAGAAACACAGCGGGATATTTTGGATTTGAGCAAATGACGATTCTCAAAGATCCGATTGACGGACTGGAAAAATATCATAAAACCTTGACAAAATGACAACAGATTCCACTACCGAAGCTGATTCGCTGCACAACAATCTCGAACAAAAATCGGTAAAAGAGATACTATTGGGCATTCACGAAGAAGATCGGAAAATACTTCCAGCTGTAGAAAAAACAATTCCACAGATTGAAAAACTGGTTGAAAGAATTTATCTGCGAATGAAAGAAGGCGGACGGCTTTTTTACCTCGGTGCCGGAACCAGCGGTCGTCTGGGAATTCTGGATGCTTCTGAAATTCCTCCCACATTCGGTGTTGGTCCCGATTTGGTTATCGGCCTGATTGCCGGTGGCGACCGTGCTATCCGCAAAGCAGTAGAAATGGCCGAAGATGATGCAGAACAAGGCTGGAAAGATTTGGAAAAATATCAGGTCAATAAACTGGACACCATAATTGGAATTGCAGCCTCCGGTAGAACTCCCTATGTGGTTGGCGCAGTAAAAAAGGCACGTAGGGAAGGTTTGCTGACTGGCTGTATCGTAAACAATACCAATAGCGAACTGGCCCAAAGTGTTGATGTGGCTATTGAAGCGATTGTCGGTCCGGAGTTTTTAACCGGCAGTACACGGATGAAATCGGGCAGCTCGCAAAAGCTGATTCTGAACATGATTACCACTTCGCTGATGATAAAACTTGGACGGGTAAAAGGTAACAAAATGGTGAATATGCAACTCACAAACCATAAACTGATCAACCGCGGAACGCGAATGATTATGGCCGAATTGGGTTACGACGAAGTAAAAGCCAGACGGTTGCTGATTCTGCATGGCTCCGTAAATGCTGTTTTGATTGCCGCGGAAGAAGAAAAAAAGTAGTGACCGGTTTGGTTTGAAGCTACATAAAAACTGGTTTGCCAATACAGATTTCAGGATTGTATCTACCCTGACTTACGAAGTTCCTGTTTGAATAAATTATCTCAAAAAACATTTAACCTTCATTAATATTGATTGAATAGTTTTAACATATCTGACGCCTATATTTGTACCGTACAATAGAGCAAGAAGGTTAGTTTTTTTTCATAGATAGGTTAGGTTAGGTTAGAAAAGGATGGCAGCGGTCATCCTTTTTTTTGACTAATAAATTTGTTATTCAGTTTCTCGGCCGCTGTCAATTGCCTGCAAAACTTTAAGCTTCTTTAACGTTGGGGCAGGTGTATTATGCTAAATCTGAAGTATATTTGAATCGGAAATCAAAGGCAAATTATTTTTCATAGGAATAAGTTTGGTTATGTGAGGAAAGGGGTGAAGTGATTCATCCCTTTTCATTTACAGAATATCGTTCCGGCAATTTTTACTATTCAAAACCTGAAAAGCACAAATTCCTTTTGTGTGTCAGATTTTCACCCGCTGATCCAAATTACATGAAGATATTTCAGTTTAGACTTTTATAAACGGTCAATTTGGCCGCTATACTTTTCGAATAAAGGCTGGCAATAGATTTGAAGGATATTTCTCTGTATATTTAATCTGAAAACAATTCAAGCTGACCATATGAACTTCAATAATTTTACCATCAAATCGCAGGAGACTGTCCAGTATGCTTTTACTGTGGCACAGGGGAAACAACAGCAAGCCATCGAAACAGGTCACCTCCTGAAAGGTCTTTTTCACGAATCTGAAAATGTTACCGGATTTCTGCTGAAAAAAGTAGGCGCTAATCCGGTGGTTATTCAACAGGCACTCGACCGCATAGTCGAATCGTATCCAAAAGTTACCGGTGGCGAACCTTATTTGTCGAACGATGCCAACAGGGCTCTGCAAAAATCAATTTCCATCATGCAGGAAATGAACGATCAGTTTGTTTCCGTAGAGCATATTTTGATGGGACTTTTGGAAACAGGCGATCAAATCAGCCGAATGCTTAAAGATTCAGGCATAAACAAAAAGGATTTGGAGGTTGCTGTCAAAGAACTCCGAAAAGGCGCCAAAGTAGATAGTCAAAGTGCTGAAGATAAATTTGATTCATTGAGCCGTTTCGCTGTCAATCTCAATCAGCGGGCCCGGGAAGGAAAGCTTGATCCGGTGATTGGCCGTGATGATGAAATCCGTCGGATTCTTCAGATTTTATCCAGAAGGACGAAAAACAACCCGATTCTGATAGGTGAGCCGGGAACCGGAAAGACAGCCATTGCTGAAGGTTTGGCACAACGGATTGTTCGTGGCGACGTACCGGAAAACCTGAAATCGAAGCAGCTTTTTTCGCTCGATATGGGTGCCCTCATTGCTGGAGCAAAGTATAAAGGCGAATTTGAGGAGCGGTTAAAAGCAGTTGTCAATGAGGTAATCAGTGCTGATGGAGAAATTGTTCTTTTTATCGACGAGATTCATACCCTGGTTGGTGCCGGAAAAAGTGAAGGCGCAATGGATGCTGCCAATATTCTGAAACCGGCCCTGGCACGTGGCGAACTGCGTGCAATTGGTGCAACGACTTTGAGTGAATACCAGAAATATTTTGAAAAAGATAAAGCTTTGGAACGCCGCTTCCAGATTGTGAATGTGGATGAGCCGGATACTTTGAGTGCCATCGCGATTTTGCGGGGATTGAAAGAACGGTATGAAAATCACCACAAAGTGCGAATCAAAGATGAGGCAATCATTGCTTCGGTAGAACTTTCTCAACGGTACATTACTGAAAGGTTTTTGCCGGACAAGGCCATCGACCTGATGGATGAGGCGGCTGCCCGCCTGCGTCTTGAGATGGATTCTGTTCCACAGGAACTCGATGAAATCGATCGCAAAATCATGCAGTTCGAAATTGAGCGCGAAGCCATCAAACGTGAAAAAGATGAAAAGAAGCTGTCGGTTCTGAACGAAGAAATTGCCAACCTGAAGCAGGAACAAGCAAAATTCAGGGCTCAATGGCAACTCGAAAAATCACTGATCGATGGTATTCAACAGAAAAAACAGGAAATCGAATCGCTGAAACTGGAAGCTGAAAATGCAGAACGATCGGGCGACTTTGGTCGGGTAGCCGAAATCAGGTATGGAAAAATTCGTGAATCAGAAGCGGAAATAGAAAAATTAAAATCGGAATTGAGTCTGAATAAAGATCAGCATCTGATTAAGGAAGAGGTTGATGCGGAAGATATTTCGCAAATCGTTTCGCGCTGGACGGGCATTCCGGTAGCCCGGATGCTGCAAAGCGAGCGCGAAAAACTCTTACATCTCGAAGATGAACTGCATCAGCGGGTAATCGGTCAGTATGAAGCAATCTTTGCGGTTTCGGATGCAGTCAGGCGAAGTAGGGCAGGACTGCAGGACGAAAAACGTCCGATTGGTTCATTTATTTTTCTGGGAACGACCGGGGTCGGAAAAACAGAATTGGCAAAAGCTCTGGCAGAATTCCTGTTCGATGACGAAAACATGCTGACCCGGATCGATATGTCGGAATACCAGGAAAAATTTTCGGTAACCCGGTTGATTGGTTCGCCACCCGGATATATTGGTTACGACGAAGGCGGCCAGTTAACAGAAGCCGTCCGCCGGAAACCCTATTCAGTAATACTTTTCGACGAAATTGAAAAGGCACATCCGGATGTTTTCAATGTTTTGCTGCAGGTATTGGATGATGGACGCTTGACGGACAACAAGGGAAGAATTGCCAATTTCAAGAATACAATTATCATCATGACTTCCAACCTTGGGTCGCACCTGATTCAAGACCGGTTCGAACAAATGAACGAACACAATCATGCCCGGATTGAGGAACAAACCCGCACCGATTTGTTCGATATGCTTCGGAAAACCATTTCACCCGAATTCCTGAACCGGATTGACGAAGTAATCATGTTCACCCCGCTGACCCGAAAGGATGTGCGAAAAATTGTAAAACTTCAGCTAAACATGATTATCAATCGTATTCCGGATAAGAGATTTACCATCGAAATGTCGGAAGAAGCCATCGACTGGCTTGCAGCGGTTGGTTACGATCCAACTCATGGAGCACGGCCGGTGAAACGGATGCTCCAAAAATACCTGATCAACGATTTGTCAAAGGAAATCCTTTCCGGAAGAATGGAAGGCCGCAGGAAAGTGATAGTTGAGATTGAAAATGATGAAATTGTATTTAGATATGAGTGAAGAATATTCAGGTCGTAAGAAACGAATATTTCTTTAAGTGAAACGGATAGCGAATTTGGACAAATTTTCTCTTTAAAAGTTAAGCGGATGTGCAAATTCGTTTACTTTCCTGAACTAATTTGACTGAATCCTGCCTGATGCAAGCATAGTCATGGTGAATTCTGTTTATTCTCAATCGGATATCAAAAAAAAGGATGGCCGCTGCCATCCTTTTCTAACCTAACCAAACCTATTCTATGAAAAAAACTACATTTATTTTCCTTTTGAGAAAGGAATACTGCAAAGATATATTCCCAGACCGTTAACAGTTATCAACGATGGTTAAGTAATGTTAAGATTTTAAATGAAGTGGTTTTTGCATCTTAAAGGAATGCTTATATTTGTGCCGCCATCGTAGAAAATAATTTTGAATTTTATCCGTTTTCTTTCTGCTCAACAAAAACATCGAAAGTTGATGTGATATTCATTATTCCGGAAAAATGAACTAATTTTGCATACATAAATAAATCCAACACGCTACAAATCAATAATTTATTAAATATCAATCTATGACAAAGTACGTTTATACGTTCGGAAATGGTGCAGCTGAAGGAAAAGCTGAAATGAAAAATTTGCTCGGAGGTAAAGGTGCAAACCTTGCAGAAATGAACCTGATTGGGGTTCCGGTTCCTGCCGGATTCACAATTACTACTGAAGTTTGTACTGAATACAACGCGCTTGGAAAAGATGCTGTAGTTACCATGCTCAAAGCAGATGTTGAAGCAGCAATGATTGAAACCGAAAAAATAATGAAAGCAAAATTCGGTTCAAAAGGTGAGTCATTTCCCCTATTATTGTCAGTTCGATCGGGTGCAAGAGCATCAATGCCTGGTATGATGAATACCATCTTGAACCTTGGGATGAACGACGACACGGTGAAAATTGTTGCAGAACAATCAGGTAATGAGAAATTTGCATACGATTCATACCGTCGGTTTATTCAAATGTACGGCGATGTAGTAATGGAAGTGGCTGCCGAAGAAGGCGAACATGATCCGTTTGAGCTGGTTCTTGACCGGGTGAAAAAAGCAAATGGATATGCTTCTGATACTGATTTTACTGCAGACGACCTGAAAGGAATTGTTGAAGAATTTAAAGCTGTGGTTCGTGCAAAAGCCGGAAAAGACTTTCCTACAAATCCATGGGAACAACTTTGGGGCGCCATTTGTGCCGTATTCGATTCATGGAATACTGAACGGGCAATTCTTTACCGCAAAATGGAAAAAATTCCAAACGAGTGGGGGACTGCTGTCAATGTTCAGGCTATGGTTTATGGCAACATGGGCGATAATTCTGCGACTGGTGTTTGTTTCTCACGCGATGCAGCAACAGGCGAAGACATTTTCAACGGAGAATATTTGATTAATGCGCAAGGTGAAGATGTGGTTTCAGGTGTTCGTACTCCACAGGAAATCACCATTGAAGGTTCAAAAAGATGGGCCGAACGTGCTGGTATGTCTGAAGCTGAAAGAGCTTCAAAATATCCATCACTCGAAGAATCAATGCCGGCTGTCTATGCCGATTTAAATGCAGTTCAGGCTAAACTTGAAAAGCATTACAAAGATATGCAGGACATGGAGTTCACCATTCAGGATGGTAAACTTTGGATGCTGCAAACCCGTAACGGAAAACGTACCGGAGCTGCCATGGTTCGCATGGCCGTTGAGATGAATGAGCAAGGTTTGATCGACGAAAAAACAGCGCT
>JBAWZG010000150.1:0-10980 GCA_037143155.1 Bacteroidia bacterium | reverse complement strand
GAGGCCGCACGAAATGCAAAAATGTATTGCGTTGGAATTGGTCAACCGGAGAATCTTGGTCTGGCAGATTTTGTAATTCCCGGCTTCGATGGATTCACACTGCAAAAGCTGGAAACCTCCTTTCCGTTCGACAAGGGGAAGGCATAGGAATCCATTTTATTACTGGGGTTTACCCTGTAAATGATGATAAGAAATCACCGACAAGGCAATACCCTTTGCCGTCTGCTTCAGCTGACGGTAAAATATTGGAGAAAAGAAAACGATTTGAATTTTATCCTGAAATCACCTCAGGCAGATATAAAAAATACCGTATGAAAAACTACATCATACACGATGAGTGGAAGATTATTGAAAAAGGATTTCACAAGGAGGAAAACCGGATAAGCGAGAGCCTGCTCAGTATTGGGAATGGACGCTGCGGTCAGCGGGCTAACTTCGAAGAGAAATACAGCGGGGACAGTCTTCGCGGAAGCTACCTTGCCGGGGTTTATTATCCTGACAAAACCCGTGTGGGCTGGTGGAAAAATGGCTATCCCGAATATTTCGCAAAAATCCTGAATGCCACCAATTGGATCGGAATTGATGTTTTGGCCGATGGTGAAGAATTGGATCTGAACAAAGCAGAAATTCGTTCATTTTATCGGGATCTGGATATGAAATCTGGATTGCTGACCCGTCGTTTCACAGCTCAAATGGAGTCCGGTAAGCAGCTCGAAGTAAATTCCAGAAGGTTTCTGAGTATTGCCGATCAGGAAATCGGAGCCATCAGTTATTCAGTAAAAGCGCTTAATTTTTCCGGAGAACTCTCATTTTTACCCTATATCGATGGGAATGTAGTAAACGAAGATTCCAACTACGATGAAAATTTCTGGATTGGAATATCACAGAAAATAAAAGGCAGCGCAGGCCACGTTTGTCTGGAGACCAAAAAAACTGCTTTTCAGGTTTGTACCGGAATGGATTTCAAGGTATCGGTTAATGGCCAGCTGATAACTACTCTACCGCTGCCGCTGGAAAAAGAAAAATATGTAGGAGCTGAGGTGAAAGTTCAGGTAAAACAGGGCGATGAGGTTTGCATTGAGAAATTCGCAGCCTTGATTTCTACCCTTTATCATCCCAAAAATAAGCTTCAGGAAGTTACTGAAAAAGCTTTGAAAAGAGCCTCAGAAAAAGGATTTGCAAAACTATTTTCTGATCAGGAAAAAGCATGGAATAAACGATGGGAAACCAGCGATATTCGTATTGAAGGTGATGTGGCTGCTCAGCAGGGAATCCGCTTCAATATTTTCCAGCTAAACCAGACTTATCTGGGTGACGATGAGCGACTCAATATTGGGCCCAAAGGTTTTACTGGAGAGAAATATGGCGGTGTAACCTATTGGGATACCGAAGCCTACTGCCTGCCATTCACCCTGGGAACTGCACCGCAAATGGTATCGAAAAACCTGTTGCTTTACCGCTACAAACACTTGCAGAAAGCCATTGAGAATGCTGAAAAGTTGGGATTTACTGACGGTGCAGCACTGTATCCGATGGTGACAATCAACGGGGAAGAATGCCATAACGAATGGGAAATCACTTTCGAGGAAATTCACCGGAACGGTGCCATTGCTTTTGCCATATTCAATTACATCAGTTATACCGGCGACAGGGAATATCTGGCACCATATGGATTTGAAGTGCTTCTGGCCTTGTCGCGTTTCTGGAGCCAGCGGATCAACTGGTCGGAAGAAAAAAAGAAATTTGTGATGCTTGGTGTTACCGGACCGAACGAATATGAGAATAATGTGAACAACAATTTCCATACGAGCTACATGGCCGTGTGGACCTTAAAATATACGCTGGAAGCCATAGAATACCTGAAAAAGGAACATCCGTTTTTGTATGGTGATCTGGTAAAAAAACTAAAATTGCAGGAACTGAAGGAAACTTCGCGTTGGATGAAGATCATTAAGGAAATGTATTTCCCTTATGACTTTTCGCGTAAGATTTTTCTGCAGCAGGATGGATTTCTCGATAAGGAATTGATTCCGGCAAACCTGTTAAATCCGAAAGACAGGCCAATTAACCAGAAATGGTCGTGGGACCGTATTTTGCGTTCGCCATACATCAAACAAGCCGACACACTTCAAAGTATATATTGGTTCGAAGATGAATTTGACAAGAAAAGTATTGAGCGTCATTTTGATTTTTATGAACCACTCACTGTGCACGAATCATCTCTTTCAAGCTGTGTTCATTCTATTCTGGCTGCCACCTTAGGTCGCCGGGAAAAAGCATACGAAATGTATTTGCGCACGGCCCGTTTAGATCTGGACGATTACAACAACGACACCAACGACGGACTGCATATTACCAGCATGGGCGGAACATGGATGGCTTTTGTCCAGGGTTTTGGCGGAATGCGTGTGCGAAATGGTCAGCTTCATTTTAATCCGTTTATTCCTGAAGGCTGGAATTCTTATTCATTCCGGATCAATTTTCGGGGAGCACACCTTGAATTTAAAATGGACAAATTGAATATTCGGGTGATTAATCATTCTAAAGTGAGTCTGGAACTCGTCGTTAAAGGGAATCAATACACCCTGGAGGCGAAAAAGGAATTCACCTTGTAAATTCGAATCAGGACACAATTTTGCTAAAAGAATGGTATTTTTATAAGGTTCAAGAATATAGTTGAATATTTAATTTACATATTGATTTAACATGAAAAAGTTAAGTTTATTCTCTCTATTGATCGCGTTCAGTCTTTCAATTTTTGCACTGAATGTTGACCGCGTTGAACCCATGTTTTGGTGGGTAGGTATGAAAAATCCAAGCGTTCAGCTGATGGTTCACGGGCAGGAAATTGCTTCAAGTGAAATCAGTTTGAGTTATCCCGGCGTGAGGATAAGTTCGGTTTCCCGTCAGGAAAATCCGAATTATGTTTTTATCGATTTGAGCATTTCTCCGGAAGCACAGGCCGGAAGTTTCCCGATTCTGTTCAGGAAAAATAAGAAAGAAGAGGTCAGCTATACCTACGAATTGAAAAACCGAGAAATCAATTCTTCCAGCCGGAAAGGTTTTGATGCCTCCGATGTGATTTACCTGATTACCCCCGATCGTTTCGTTAATGGAAATCCAGGCAACGACGCGGTTGCCGGGATGAAAGAATTACCCAACCGAACCGATAAAAACGGGCGGCATGGCGGCGATATTCAGGGAATAAAAAACAGTCTCGATTACATTTCGAAGATGGGATTTACCTCCGTTTGGCTCAATCCGGTGCTTGAAAATAACATGACACGGGTTTCGTACCATGGATATTCGACTACCGATTTTTACAAGGTGGATCCGCGATACGGAACGAATGAAGAATACCGCGAACTGGGAAAGACAATCCATCAAAAAGGTATGAAACTGATGATGGACATGATATTCAACCACATTGGTTCGGAGCATTGGTGGATGAACGATATGCCATCGCCTGACTGGTTAAACTTTTATCCTGAATATAAAATTACAAATCATCAGCACATCACTGTTGAAGATCCTTATGCCTCCAAAGCCGATCAGAAAATGATGTCTGACGGTTGGTTTGTCCCTACGATGCCCGATTTGAATCAACGGAATCATTTTTTGGCCAATTATCTGATTCAGAACAGTATTTGGTGGACTGAATACGTTGGTCTGGATGGAATCCGCATGGACACCTATCCATATCCCGATAAATTCGCGATGGCTGAATGGACGAAAAGAATACTGGAAGAATATCCAGGTTTTTACATGGTAGGCGAGGAGTGGTCGATGAATGCGGCTTTGATTTCGTACTGGCAAAAAGGTAAAAAAAATCAGGATGGCTATGTTTCTGAACTTCCAGGCCTGATGGACTTTCCGTTAAATAATGCGGTTATTCAGAGTTTAAAAAATCCGAATAGTGGCGGATTAGTACAAATGTATGAAGCGCTGGCCAATGATTTTCAATTTCCGAATCCTGAGAAACTGGTGGTTTTTCCCGATAATCACGATATGTCAAGGTTTTATACCCAGTTGAACGAGAATTTCGACTGGATGAAAATGGGGATTGTCTATTATGCCACAACCCGCGGAATTCCCCAATTGTTTTACGGAACTGAAATTCTGATGGCTAATCCTGGTACCGGTGAACATGGTATCATCCGGTCCGATTTTCCCGGCGGTTGGAATGGAGATCAGGTGAATGCATTTACAGGTGCAGGTCTTTCAGAAAAGCAAATACAGGCGCAGGAATTTGTCCGTAAAGTATTGAACTGGCGGAAAACCAGCGAAGTGGTACATTCCGGAAAATTACTCCACTTTTTTCCTGAAGATAACATCTATGTTTATTTCAGATACAATCAGGACAGCAAAGTAATGGTAGTCCTGAATAAAAATTCGCAGGAAAAAACGATTGATACAAGTCGGTTTAAAGAAATCATGGCAAATTGTACTTCAGGAAAGGAAGTGATTTCAGGAATGAATATTACGGATCTGAAAAACCTGAAAATACCTGCCAGTTCGGCTATGATCATTGAATTGAAATAATTTTTAACTCAAAAAAATGAAACATCCATGACAAAATTTTGACAAACAACTTGTCCCGAATATTAATCGGGAGGCGAATGATTAAAAAATCAAAAATGAAAACTTCGTCTTTTTTAAGCCTCACCCTTCGGGGGAGGTTTGGAGGGGGCTTTAAATTATAAAAAAATGAAAAAACTAACCCAATTAATGGTTCTGCCTTTACTGGTTTTGTCCATGGTTTCGTGTCAGGCACCAGTTAAAAAAGTCGCCACAGAAACAGCCGCAATTTCAGTTACAGCGAATGTTCCGGAATGGAGCAAAAATGCCGTGATGTACGAAGTCAATGTTCGTCAGTACACCCCGGAAGGAACGTTCAAAGCGTTTGAAACCCACCTTCCGCGTCTGAAAGAATTAGGTGTCGATATCCTTTGGTTTATGCCAATATATCCGATTTCAGAAAAAAACAGGAAAGGGAAACTTGGTTCGTATTATTCCATTCGCGATTACAAGGCTGTGAATCCTGAATTTGGAACGATGGATGATTTTAAAGCTTTGGTAAATAAGGCTCATGAAATGGGTTTCAAAGTGATGCTCGACTGGGTTGGAAACCACAGTGGCTGGGATAATCAGTGGATTGTGGATCACCAAGACTGGTACACCCAGGATGCAAAAGGAAATGTGATTCCGCCAAATCCTGACTGGAGTGATGTGGCTGATTTGAACTATGACAATAAAGGATTGAGAAAAGGTATGCTCGATGCCTTGAAATTCTGGGTAAAAGATATTCAGGTCGATGGTTATCGCTGCGACTACGCCGGTGGAGTTCCCACCGACTTTTGGGAGGCTGCCCGCGCCTCGCTCGATTCAATCAAACCGATATATATGCTTGCTGAAAATCAGGATCAGATGAATTTGCTGAATAAGGCGTTTAACGTGAATTACGGATGGGCATTTCACCACCTGATGAACGAAGTTGCACAAGGCAAAAAGACTGCTTTAGACATCGATTCATCGCTCGTAAGAACCGAAAGGGCTTATAAAGTTGGAACCTATTCTTTGCAATTTCTTACCAACCATGACGAAAACAGTAACGCCGGCACCGAATTCGAACGTATGGGTAATGCGGTAAAAACGATGGCTGTTTTAAGTTTTACCGTTCCCGGAATGCCGCTGATTTACACCGGTCAGGAAATCGGCATGAAAAAGAAACTCCTGTTTTTTGAGAAAGATCAGATAGACTGGAGTAATCAGGAAATGCAGCAGTTCTACCAGAAACTGATCAAACTGAAAAAGGATGAAGTTGCCTTGTGGAATGGCACTGCCGGAGGTAAGTTGTCCATACTGCAAACATCAGTTCCGGCGAAGATCATGGCTTTCACCCGCGAGAAAGACAACAATCAGGTGGTCGTGGTTTTCAACATGTCGGCTGAACCGATTGAAGCAACGATTGCACTTCCTCAGGCTGGCGATTACCAGGAATATTTTTCAGGAGATCTGAATAAATTAGATAAGGGTACTTCTTTAAAACTTGACAAATGGGGCTATAAAGTCTTTGTCAGGAAATAAAAATAGTTGGGTGTTTAGGTGAATTTGAAAAAGCTTGTCCGTATTGGGCAGGCTTTTTTTTGAACCCGATAGTTGAACAACATAAAGTTGACCTCAAAAAAAACGCTTGGATTTAGTAACCCTGAAGTCCTGTTTTTCGATATAGAGGTCAAAGGCTAATCATAAAAATATATGCCATGGACGAAAAACTAACAACCCTTGCATCATTACCTTATTCCAAGGCTGAAATCCTAAGGTCATTGCTCGAATCGGAAGGTATTGACTGTGTTCTTGAAGGTGATAATTTCCTTCAGGATGCCATGGACACCGGGGTGAAAATCCGTATTTTTGAAAAGGATGCCCGGCAAGCTTTCCCAATTCTGGAAAAAATGCTTGGAAAGGTAACTACTGATCAATCGAAAGCAGAGAACTATGTATTGATTCCCATCGATTTTTCGCACTATTCGCTGAAGGCTGCTTTGATTGGTTTCGATATAGCCGAAAAAATCGGTTCCAAAATGGTGCTTTACCATTCCAGTCCACGACCTGAATTTCTTACTATTCCTTACTCTGACGTTATTGTTTACGATTCGGCTCTTTTCGTCAATTATGAAATGACCGAAAAACTTACCAACCAAAAGTTTGAAGCGTTTTTAAATCAGCTGACTGCCTTAATTGATCCGGAGCGATGGAGAAAAGCGCATCCGGAGTATATCGTTAAAATTGGTGAGGCCGACGATGATATACTTTCCTATATCCAGGTACATCCTCCTAAAATGGTGGTGATGGGTATCCGGGGCGAAGATGCCAAATCTGACGATCTGATGGGCACCACAACAGCGGGAGTTATTTTCAATTCCAAAGTTCCGGTTTTGGCCATTCCTGAAAATACTTCGGAGAACTGGCTTAAGAATTTCAAAACAGTTGTTTATGCAACCAATTTTGAAGCTCAGGATTTTATTGCGCTGGATAAACTGCTTAAACTGGTGAGCCCGTTTGAGTGTAAACTTATTTGTCTGCATGTCAATCAGGGGCAGAATGGCGAATTGGACGAAGCGATGCTTGAAGGAATGCGCGAAGCTTTGAGTGAAAAATATCCTTATGCAGCTTTTGATTGTCACCTCGTTCACAATAAAAACCTGACGGAAGCTATCGACGAATTTATTCAGGAAAACCAAATCGATGTATTGGCGCTGACAACACACCGGCGAAATATATTTACCCGCTTTTTTAATCCAGGCATCTCCCGCAAAATGGTTTTACATTCCCATACACCCATTTTTGTTTTTCACACTTAGAATCTGGATTATACCCCTGACAGGATTTCGAACCCTGTCAGGGGCAATTATTACTACTTGGCATGCAACAGATCGAGACATTAACTTTCGGGAGTTACTACCATATTTACAATCGTGGAATCGACAGTTGCAATTTGTTTAAAGAGCCTGATAACTTTGAGTATTTCCTCAGTTTGTACGACAAATACATTTCACCGGTTGCAGAGACCTTCGCTTGGGTTTTGATGCAGAATCATTTTCACTTTTTAGTGAGGATAAATGAGGAATCGGAAATTTTAGTTGCATTAGCTATCCCTTACAGGGTTCCAAACCCTGTAAGGGATAAAGAATCCGATCACCTAAAAATTGGCAGCCCATCCCAACAATTTTCAAAACTTTTTAATTCGTATGCCCAGGCCTTCAATAAACGAACCGAACGCCATGGAAATCTGTTTGAACGACCATTTAAAAGAAAAGCAATTGATAATGAATGGTATTTGAAACAGGTGATAATTTACATTCATAACAACCCGGTTCATCATGGTTTTTGTACGCATCCGGTTGAATACCCTTGGAGCAGTTATCTAACCTGCATTTCTTTAAAACCCACGAAGCTTAACCGCGAAAGAGTAATCGGATGGTTTGACGATCAGGCAAATTTTATTTATATGCACAACCAGAAAGTTGAACTTGATCAGATTGAAGATTGGCTTGAATTATAGATGGATAGTGGTTTTAAATTTTACCCCTGACAGGGTTTCAAACCCTGTCAGGGGTAATTGGAAATGCGCTTCTTAATTCGCAGATTCAAATTGCTTTAAAAATCTGACATCGTTTTCGAAGAAATGGCGGATATCCTTGATGCCGTATTTCAGCATGGTGATGCGTTCAATTCCCATTCCGAAGGCAAATCCGGTATATTTTTTACTGTCGATGTTGCATGCTTCCAAAACGTTTGGATCGACCATACCGCATCCGAGAATCTCGAGCCAGCCGGTGTATTTACAGACATTGCATCCTTCGCCGCCGCAGATCGAGCAACTCACATCCATTTCGGCTGAAGGTTCAGTAAAAGGGAAATATGACGGACGCAGACGGATTTGTGATTTCTCGCCAAAAAGCTCGCGGGCAAAATAAAGCAAGGTTTGTTTCAGATCGGCAAACGAGACGTTTTCATCGACATACAATCCTTCAATCTGGTGGAAAATGCAATGCGAACGGGCTGAGATGGCTTCATTCCGGAACACACGACCGGGAAAAATAGCCCGGATGGGGGGCTGAGTTTTTTCCATCACACGGATTTGTACGCTGGAAGTATGGGTGCGCAATAAAACATCCGGATTTTTCTCAATGAAGAAGGTATCCTGCATATCGCGGGCCGGATGTTCAGGAGGGAAATTCAGCGCTGAAAAAACATGCCAGTCGTCTTCAATTTCTGGCCCTTCAGAAATAGTGAATCCAAGCCGGGTAAAAATATCGATCATTTCGTTTTTAACGATCGACAAGGGATGACGGCTTCCCAGGCGAATCGGTTCTCCGGGCTTGGTAAGGTCGAGATCGGAAGCGCCCTGATCTGCTGCCTCAAAATTATCTTTCAGTTCGTTGATTTTATTGACAGCCAGCTCCTTCAATTCGTTAATGGCTTGCCCAACTTCCTTCTTCAGCTCGGCCGGAACGTCTTTGAATTCGTTAAATAGCTGCCCAAGCAAACCTTTTTTGCTGATGTATTTGATGCGTAATTCTTCAACCTCTTCTATTGCTGAAACTGAAACCTGTTCAATTTCAGCTTTTAACGCCTTGATTTTGTCTAACATGATATTCGTGTTCTTGAATTGAGCGGCAAAGATAATGATTCAGGATATAAAGTGAATCAAATCTCCCGGAAACCAGCGATTTTGAACATTATTTTGGTTTTCCTGAATTTTGTAGCTCACGAACATACCATTCCTCTTATTCAATCGATATTCACAAAACTCTCCTTGTAATCTGTCGAACTTAAAACCGTATCGTATAAGCCAATGTTTTCGCCTTCATGTTTGTTGATGCCAATGTATTCGAGGCTGGCATCTTCATAGCGTTTGAATTTGTAAACCGCATCGTTCATCAAGGCACTATTGAATACACCGAGGCTAACCAATAATTCAAAATCTTTTACCGATAAACCGGTGACTTTTCGGAACAGTCCCGGTTCAAGTTGTATAATAACATCTTTCAAGCTTCTTTCCCGATAGTCAGTCAGATACATGAAAACCGGAATACGGGTGGCGAATTTGATTAGCTTTTCCTGAATTTGCTTTCGAATACTTTTGTATTCTTTTTCGTCATCGGTAAGCTCTTTCTTCTCCTGTTTGCTTAAATCACGCTCGTTGGCTTCCTTCTTGGTTTTCTTGACCGATTCCGATTTATTGATAATGGTTTCGATGTCCTGATTCAAATTCCGGAAGCCTTCAATACTCATCAAAGCTCTCATCGCTTCCGGGTTATTCATCAAACGTTGCAGGGTGAGGTTGTCAACGTTAACGAGCAAAGCGCTTTCCCACCGCCTCGCCAACAGTGTGGCGGTTGTGCCACTCATTGCCATGTCTAAAATTCCAGCGGCATCCACTTGTTTCATCGAACTGCCATCGTAAGCCAATACGGGCAGAAAATGAATAAATTCTTCCACTTTCTTTTCCGGGTTCGATTCGTTTACATTCAATCGGCAACTGTAATCAGCAATTTGTCGTAAAGCCCGGTCTGGAGCAAAGTCAAAAACATAGCACTCTTCTTTTATAATCTCTTCCTTATTGGGCGACAGGCTGTCGGAGTTTTTAATTGTCCAGGGCGTTTGAACACGGAAGGCCGCCTGAAAGTAAGTTTCCGGACTTGACGAATTCCTCAGCATAAAAATTCCAGTCCACGGTTTTACTGAAACACCCGTGGTTAATTTTCCACACGACAAGGTGATGCTTTTCGAATGCAATGGATTTTCCATTGCCTGCAAAACAGGCGGAAGTGCCTCAACTCCAATTCCAGCGCTTGTTCCGGCGGCAACAACAATGGTGTAATCGTGATAAAATTTATTTTGTCGTTGTCCCAACAGGTTTTTCATGGCGTGGCACGAGGCAACTGTGGGCAAAAACCAAAATGTATGGGTCAACACTTTGAGCAATGGAGCATGTGAGAAGGGTAGCGGAGGTTTTCTTGCACCCATCTTTAAATTGTCCTCCGATGTTTCCGAAAAGGAACCGCGTATCAGATCCAACCATTTCTGAACTTCGTTTTCGTAGGCAAATCTGGCAGATGAGCCGGTTCCATCAGCTGTAAAGAATACATTCAGGTCAAACTCATTGAACTCGCCTTTCATGGCAATTTCCCGGATTGAATCAGGCAACTGGTAGGTAAGCATTACCATGCGTGGCAAAGATGCATACGGATTGTTTGCTCCATTCGCCAAACTGAGCTTGTCGAAGTTCTCTTTGGCTTTCTGTTCGTCGGAGTAAGTCCAGTTGAAAATCTGTTCTTCAATAAATTCACCTGATGCGATTGCCCTGAATGGCGTACCGGATAGATACAAATATCCATTGGTTGTGATCGGCATATTGCCTTCATCGAAATAGTCTATTCCTTCGCCTTCGCCAAATTCCAGTTCTTTTTT
>JBAWZG010000149.1:0-11052 GCA_037143155.1 Bacteroidia bacterium | reverse complement strand
TGATATCGCTGGATGAGTTTCCAACTTTCAGTGAATACTTTCCGGCTTCGGCAATCCACGAAGACGTTTTTTCGTCGAACGAAGCCAAATCCTGAGCTTTCAGTGTGAAGCTCAGTGATTGAGTTTCTCCCGGGTTCAGTGCTTTGGTCTTGGCAAATGCCACCAATTCTTCTTCAGGTTTATTCAGTTTTTGAGAAGGAGCGCTTCGGTAAAGCTGAACCACTTCGCGTCCGGCAACTTTCCCGGTGTTTCTCACATCAACCGAAACCGTGATTTGATTTTTAAATTCCGTAGAACTTAATTTGATGTTGCTGAAATCAAACGAAGTATACGACAGACCATAGCCAAACTCATAAGCCACAGGCACTTTAAAGGTGTTGTAATAGCGGTAACCCACGTAAATATCATCTTCGTAAACCACTTCCCATGGAGTACGGCGCATAAAAGAGAATCCGGATTGATCAGGAGCATCATCTTTCTTATCCGATTTTTCGGCAATTCCAGGGAAATTTTTTGCTGACGGAGCATCGGAATATGTCAATGGGAAGGTTGCCGTAAGTTTTCCTGAAGGATTTACTTTTCCGCTCAGCACATCAACAACCGAGTTTCCGCCTTCCTGTCCGGGCTGCCATGCAACCAAAATAGCATCAACCATATTACGCCAGCTTGCAACTTCAACAACTCCAGGGATATTCATTATAACAATGGCTTTTTTCCCTTTGGCATGGAAAGCTTCAGAAACATTTTTAATCATCACTTTTTCTGTGGAAGTCAATTGGAAATCGCCTTCGGTATTGGTGCGATCGCGGCCTTCTCCGGCATTTCGCCCGATGGTTATCAAGGCCATATCTGATTTTTCAGCAAAAATCTTCGCTAAATCGGCTGTTACCGTCATTTCCGAAATGGGTTGTTTGCCCATCATCAAAGCCATCATCGGGTTGCTCGATTTTGGCGTTTTGGCTCTCACATCGTCCATGTATGCTTTGTAAACAGTGGTCAAAGTTTCATTCGGAATATATCCACCGTTGGTCAAACCTTCGGAAAGGGAAATGGTGTACGCTTCGTTCACGTCGCCGCTACCACTTCCACCCGAAATAAAATCATATGAAGTGTTTCCAAAAGCGGAAATATTTTTAATTCCTGAAGGAATTGGAAGTGCATTCTTATCGTTTTTCAATAAAACCATCCCATCCGTTGCGGCCTGACGGGTAACTTCGGCATGGGCTTTTAAATCAGGAGAATTAGAATACAGATATTTGTTGTAGCGGGGTGCTTTCATCATGATGGTCAAAATACGGCCAACGTTGCGATCCAGGAATTTTACATCGAGTTTGCCTGATTTCACTCCGGCAATGATATCTTCAATCTGTTTGGGTTGACCCGGTTGAATCATATCGTTTCCAGCGATCATTTGTGCAATTACATCGCTGCCGCCGCCCCAGTCGGTCATTACATATCCCTGGAAGCCCCAGTCGTTGCGGAGAATTTTGGTCAGCAAATCATTGCTTTCCGAAGTATACGTACCGTTAATTTTATTGTAGGATGACATTACCGTCCATGGCTGAGCTTCTTTAACCGTAATTTCGAAACCTTTCAGGTAAATTTCACGAAGTGCACGTTCGCTCACAATCGTATTGACAGTCATCCGGTTGGTTTCCGAGTTATTGGCTGCAAAATGTTTGATTGAAGTTCCAACTCCATTCGATTGAATACCTTTTACCATGGCTGCTGCGGTTTTGCCGGCAACCAACGGATCTTCGGAATAATACTCGAAGTTTCGTCCACAAAGCGGGTCACGTTGGATATTTAAAGCCGGGCCAAGTAAAATGTCTGATCCATATTCCTTGACTTCATTTCCCATGGCTTGTCCAACTTTGTAAACCAATTCGGTATCCCAGGTTGAAGCCAAAACAGTTCCAATCGGGAAAGCCGTGCAATAATAGGTTTTCGTATCGCCTTTGCGCACAGGCTGAATGCGGATCCCGGCAGGTCCATCGGTTAAAACCTGAGAGGCAATTCCCAATTCAGGAAATTCGGCAGAAACGCCGGCAGCTCCCGGAAGATATTTCCTGACATTCTCGACCATCCCAACATACTTTGGATCTTTGGAATCGACTTTTCCGCCAAATCCAGGAGGCATTTTTTTCTGAATCGAATCCGGAAGTTCAAAAAACATTCCTGTTCCGATTACCAATTGTGCTTTCTGTTCGAGCGTCATCTTCGAAATGATACTTTTAATTTTTGAATCATTCTTTGCCTGACTTTGTGCTTTTGCTCCTCCAAACGCCATCAACATGGCTAGGAGCACAATCCCTAATTTGTTTTGAATTTTCATTTTTGAATTTATTTAGTTCGACTTTAGAGTTTATGCTTTAAACGATTGATTCTATTCCAATAATTTCCTTGCTTCCCTTTCCGGATCATTCTTCAATTCCGGCAGATCGTTCAGGATCATCGTTTCACCTTTTTCTGCAGTATACGCTTTCCACTCCGGAAGTCCGCCTTTGTTCGGGTTTCCGGTTTTCATAAATTGTAGCAGCGCGCCTGACATTTTATCGGATAAAGCACGGGGCCGTTTGCCGCCACCAGTGTGAGTCAGCATCAGATCGGTATTGGCATACCAGAAACAAATGTCGAGGCAATGAAAGGCACGCATGCGGTTATCAAATAGTGGAGGCTGCCATCCGAACCACGCCAGGTATACCGGGGCTTTCTGTGCAGACTTGGCATTGGCCGTTTCGATAGCGCCTTTGCGGTTGCTGCTTACTAAAGTCATAATTTCAATTGGCTTTGCATCCGGATAAATTTTGGCATAGGCATCATAAACGGCTGCTGCTTTGTCGCCCAATCCACCTCCGAACCCGGCCCGCTCTTTCAATGATTCAATCGCTTTTTCGCGGGTTATTTTTTCCATTTCAGGCATAGTTCGGGCCATTCCCCATTCGTGGAAAGTAGTACAAATCAACATCGGTACTTCTGATGAAAGGCCTGTGGCTTCAGCGTAAAACTTGCCTTTGGTAATATTTACACCATCAGCAACCGGACTGAAACCACCACGCACCCCGGTTCCTGAATTTTCAGCCGCAAATTTCTTAGCTGCACTATTGGTCAGAACAATGTAATCTTTCCATGGCATTTCCTGAAGCTTGTCCACTTCGGAAGTATTGAGCCCAGCTTCTTTCAGAATATATTCGCCCAGTTTCTGAGAAGCCGTTTGGTCCATCGCTTTAACGGTTGAACCGCTCAACGGAACAGCCTTGTGGAACAAACCTTTTGCTTTGGGCATAGCCGTCAGAACACAGACTTTGGCTCCGCCACCCGACTGGCCCATGATGGTGACATTTCCGGGATCGCCACCGAAATTGGTAATGTTGTCGCGCACCCATTCCAGTGCGGCAACCATATCCAAAGCACCCACATTTCCTGAATCGGCATATTTCGATCCGCCAACTTTTGATAAATCGCTGAATCCAATTGGTCCCAGACGATGATTGATTGAAACAAACACGATATCGCCTTTGCGGCTGAGGTTTTCACCATCGTAGCCATCCTGTTCAATGCCGTTTCCGTTCGTATATCCGCCACCATGCAGCCAAACCATGACCGGTCGCTTCTTCGAATCGATTGCGGGTGTCCAGACATTGAGTTTCAGGCAATCTTCGCTCACATCGTCATAGTTCCAATGATCAACAAACGATGAATACGCATTGGCATAGCGGTTGTCCATGATTTGCGGTGCAGTATTTCCCCACCAGACCGTTGGCAAGGTTTCAGTCCAGGGTTTGGGCGGTTGTGGCGGCATAAAGCGATTCTTGCCTGAAGTATCAGCGCCATATGGAATTCCACGGTAGCAGGTTATTCCTCTCAGGATAAATCCTTTTACTTTTCCGTATTTGGTGTCTGCAATGGCAATTGAATCGCCAATTTGCAGCAGCTGGTCGGCATCGTCGGCTTTCGAGGAATTGGATGCGCCGGAAATAAATGGCATGGAAGTTAATCCGAGTCCGGCAGCACCGGCACCAAGTGTCTGGAAAAAATTGCGTCTGTTGGTTTTCATTGGTTTATAGGTTTTAAGCCCCCTCCAAACCTCCCCCGAAGGGTGAGGCTTAAAAAAAGCATTATTTTCATTTTTGGATAATTTGTCAAAATTGCTACATTAAGAATGTTTCATTCCAATTTTGATTTTACTTTAATGTTAGTTCTTTCTTTAATTTAATATCTCCGGCTGAAGCGCCAACCTGCAACTCAATATTACAGAGATCATCGTCCCAGGCATGTTTTTTCTCATTCCAGTATTGCAGGTTTTTTACCGGAATTTCGAGTTTTAAGGTTTTACTTTCGCCCGGATTCAAGGCCACCCGTGAAAATGCCTTGAGTTCTTTTGCAGGCCATTCAACCGAAGGATTGATGCGATGCACATACACCTGAACCACTTCGTCAGCACCCATTTTTCCTGTATTTTTCAATTCAAGTGAAATAGTAATTACATCATTTTTACCATACTTTCCTTTGTCGGTTTTCAGGTTGGCATATTCAAAAGTGGTGTATGTGAGTCCATAACCAAACGGATACATCACCGGGAGATTCTTCGTGTCAAACCAGCGGTAACCCACCAGCGATTCTTCGGAGTATTGAGCCGTATTCGGGTCGTTCCCTTTAGCAGCTTCGTCTTTTTGTTTTTCAACTGCTTCGGTTTCGGCAACCAGATTGGCAAAGACATCGGCCTTTTTTACGCCCTGCGGATAATTTCCCAGCGCATAAGCCGGAGAATCCTGCAACTTTTCAGGCAAAGTAAACGGCAAACGTCCGCTGGGCGAAATATTTCCGATCAGCACATCGGCCAGCGCGTTTCCACCTTCAGTTCCATTAAACCACGAAATGAGCAGCGCCTTTGAAAAAGGGTTCACCACATTGAGATCGTTGGGTGCACCACTGGTTAGCACGGTTACAATGTTCGGATTCACTGCAGCGATTTTCCGGATCAACTCATCCTGTCCTGAAGGCAAAAAGATGTCTTTCCGGTCGCTGCCTTCGGTTTCAACAGAGCGATTATCACCGCCAATGAAAAGGATAATATTGGCTTTTGCAGCCACTTCGAGCGCTTCTTTTGTCAACTGCTGGGTAGCCAGTTCCTTATCCTGTTTTTCCTTTTCCAGCTGTTCGGGCGACTTTCTTCCCCAACTGAATTTGAAAGGTTCGTATCCTTTAGCAAATAGGATTTCAGCCTGATCTCCAATCCGGTTTTTCAATCCTTCCAGAGGAGTGACCTCATACAATGTTTTCACGCCAGCACCCATTCCTCCTGAAGCCATGATTTGTGTGGCATTGGCACCTATAACCGCAATAACCGGTTTGTTTTTCAATTGCAAAGGCAGAACACCATCGTTTTTCAGCAGAACAATTGATTTGCTGGCCACTTCATAAGCAATTTTCTGTTGAGCCGGTTGTGAGGTCACTTCCTTGTTTGCCTCTTTTTCAGGAATAGCTTTGATGGCCAGCCTGACACGTAGAATTTCGCGAACCCGCTGGTTGATAACTTCTTCGGAAACTCTTCCCGCTTTTACCGAATCGATCAAAGCCTTTCCAAGATATTTTTGATCCGGCATTTCAACGTTGAGACCAGCTTTTACCGAGCCTACTGTGCTGTGAGTTCCGCCCCAGTCGGAAATGACCATTCCGGCAAAACCCCATTCCTGACGAAGGATTTTATTCAGCAGTATTTCGTTTTCGGCACACCAAAAACCATTTACCTTGTTGTAAGCAGACATTGCACCGAAAGCATCGGCTTCTTCAACTGCGGCCCGGAACGGCGGAAGATAAATCTCACGCATAGCGCGTTCGCCAATGATTACATTCACTGTTCCGCGGTTGTTTTCCTGATTATTCAGGGCAAAATGTTTCAGGCAAACGGCTGCACCATTTTCCTGAACACCTTTGGTGTAACCGACAGCCAATCTGGAACTTAAATACGGATCTTCACTTAAATATTCATAAGTTCTGCCACCGGATGGAATTCGCTGAATGTTGATGGCTGGCCCGAGTATCATGTCTTTACCGCGCAAACGGGCTTCGCGTGCCATTCCCGTACCATATTTATAAGCCAGCTCAGGACTCCAGGTGGCTGCCAGTGCCGAGCCGGTCGGGAAAAAGGTGGCTTTGTCGGTTTCCCATCCCAGTCCGGCCCATCCTTTCGGCTGCATTTCCTCGCGAATACCAAAAGGACCATCAGCATATTTTACATCAGCAATTCCCATTCGTTCATTTCCGGCTGAAACAAACATGAATTTGGCATGAAGCATTTCCACTTTCTCCTCCAATGTCATCTGACTAATGATGCCATCGATTTGTTTGTCGTATTGAAGCAGTTTTGATTGGTGAACTTTACCGGCTGTACTGCCCATTAACGGAGCTGCAATTAGTGCCACTAAAAAAATCTTTGCTATTCTCATTGGTTTGAATTTATTATTTCAGCTGACAACAAAAAGGTCAGCGCTATCCTTATAATAATGAGGCTATTCTATTTAAACAATTTCGGAGCTAACTCGGAAAGGTAAATTCTCCAGTTTGTCCAGGTATGTCCTCCTTCACTTTCGCGGTATTCGTAGCTGAATTTGTTGTCATCCAGAAATTTCCGGAGGTCCTGAGCACTTTGAAACAAAAAGTCATCTTTCCCGACTCCAATCCAATAAAGTTTTGGATGACTGGCTTTCAGTTTTTCCAGACCTTTCAACTGTGCTTCCGGATCATTTTTTCCACCAAAACGGCTCATGTCGACCAATCCCATGCTCATCACACCAAAATATGAAAACATTTCAGGATGATTGTTTGACAAATAAAGCGTTTGCATTCCACCCATTGAAAGTCCGGAAACGGCCCGGTTATCTTTGTTGGAGATCACCCGATAATTCTTTTCGATGAATGGGATGACATCTTTTACCAAACTTTCTTCGAATTTGCCCGATCCCATTCCGCCCGGATTATTTTGTCCGGCAGCTTCCTTCTTTGCTGGTGCTGCGCCAGGAGCAGCAGCATCGCCAGGATTTCCGTTGGTCATTACGACAATCATTGGCTTTGCTTTACCTGAAGCAATCAGGTTGTCAAGAATTTGCGGTGCACGACCCAGAGTAGTCCATGCATCTTCGTCGCCACCACCGCCATGAAGCAGATAAAAAACCGGAAGTTTCTCAGTCGATTCGTTGTATCCGGCAGGAGTATAAACATACATTAAACGGGTCAAACCCAAAGTTGCGGACGAATACCAAACTTTTTGGAGTGTTCCGTGAGGCAAATCGTTCACACCATACATCGTGGCTTTTTCGCCCGGAACCATGAACATGCTTTCATTACGGGTTCCGTCACGAACCACCATTACATTGTTCGGATCAACCGATTTTACTCCATCAACAAAATAAGAATAAGTGTACATTTCTGATGGAAGGGATTCAATGCTGAGTTGATACATACCTGTATCGTTCCTCATCATTTCGACCTGAGTTCCCCAGCCAGCCATCCAGTTGCCGCTAATTTTTACTGTTTTGGCTTCTGGAGCAAAAACCCGAAATGTAATTTTGTTGTCCTGCTGAATTTCAGGAGAAAGAATTGGTTTAGGCATTCTGTTTTGAGCACTGATGCTAAACGAAAATACAGTCAGAAGCAACAAAAAGGTTAATCGTTTAATCGTTTTCATAAATCAAAGTATTAGGTTTAATCAAGAGTTGAAATAAAAAATGGAATTGGCATGATCAGAGGGAATAGTCAATTGTCAATTGTCATAAGGAAAAAGTCAAAAGTCAATAGGATGACTTTTCCCGGATTTATTTAATGTGATCAGGATCAAAAACAATGGTTGCTTCGCCAAGTGTAACCATCATCGGATGATCGCTACCGATTGAAACTTTCTGTGGATGCGGTGTTGCTTTTGGAGCAGTCCCGTTGATAAGAGTTTCGGCCAATTGCCGCATTTCGGTGATGTATTTCTTCTCGTAGGCTTTTTTGACGTATGGATAATGTCCGCAGTAAATTTTGGTAATTCCTTCGTCCATCAGTTTCTCCATCTTTTTGCATGAGTTGACATAGGTTTGCATTGGAGCATATGGCCGAAGTTGCAGCCAAACCTGTCCTGAACCAAAAGCATCGCCCGAATAGCAACTTCCGGCTTGTTTATCGAGAAGAACAATTGATCCCGGAGTGTGTGCCGGCATGTGGCTCACTTCTATTTTCTTTCCGCCCAAATCAAATACGTCGCCATCCTTTACAAAATTGATTTTTCCTTTGTAGGCTTTATCAAGAAGCACTGTGTCAGCCGGATGAAGATAAATTTCTTTGAAGTACCCGATGTTTCCGTCATGATCGCCATGTGCATGAGTAATGACCACGTAAAGCGGCTTTTGGGTAATCCTGCGAATGACCTCATCCAGCTTTTCACATTTGGTTCCAGTATCGATCAACATGGCTTTATTTGTTCCCTCGATGAGGTACATGGTTGTTTTGTCGGCCGTTTCTATTACCCAGACATGATCTTCCAATTTGGAAACTTCAAGGTCAGCGTTCTTAAAAACAGATTGTGAAGAAGCGTTGATCCATATAAACAGGATCAGAAATGTGGCGAGTAAGTTGGTTTTTAGGTTCATGTTAAAAGGTTCAGGTCATTAATAATTCAGAAATTAAGGAAAAAGAAAAGAATGCAATCCGATTCAGTCAAATATACCTCTTTTCTCATTCCTTTTTCCTGTTGATTTTCTACTTGAAAAGCAATGGAGCAAATTCAGACAGGTAGGTTCTCCAGTTGGTCCAGGTATGGCCTCCTTCGCTTTCGCGATAGGTATACTTCATGCCTATTCCATCCAATTTTGCACGATAATCAGCTACATTTTTGAAAAGGAAATCAGCCTTTCCTATTGCGATCCAGTAAAGTTTAAAGCCGTTATTCATTTGTGCTTTCAACGTTTGGTCGAAATTTTCATAGACTTTCGAAGTCATCTTCTGATCAGGCATAATGGCTGCTGAAAATAATCCTACATAGTCGAATGTGTTGGGATAATATCTTGAAATGTGCAGCGAATGATATCCGCCCATGGATAAACCAGCGATGGCACGGTCGGCTTTATCGGCTTTTACCCTGTAGTTGCTTTCAATAAATTTAATAACATCCGGGAAAGTTTCCTCAAACTTGCCGTCCATGGTGTGAGGCAATTCGAAAGTAGGCTTGTACATTCCAAGGATTGACTCACCAGGTGCAGCCTCCTGAGCCACATTTCCGTTGGTCATGACCACAATCATTGGTTTTGCTTTGCCTTGGGCAATCAGATTATCGAGGATTTGCGAGGTACGTCCGAGTGCAATCCAGGCTTCTTCGTCGCCTCCCATTCCATGCAACAAATAAAGAACAGGATATTTGTCTTTGCCGGTTTCATATCCTGCCGGAGTGTAAATGGTCATTCGGCGATCCATCCCGTTTCCCGGTGAATTATACCAGCGGCGCGTAACTGTTCCGTGAGCGACTTTATTCACTTTATATAAATCGGCCTTCCCTCCGCCAATAATAAATACATTGGTTACTGTGGCTACATCGCGGATCAGATAAACATTGTTTGGATCGGTGGTTTTGAGTCCGTCAACGCTAAAAGAATAGCCATATAAATCGGATGGAAGTATTGCAGTGGTGTAGCTCCACAAGCCTTTTTCGTCTTTGGTCATTGCTGCCGAACCGGGAGTCCAGCCTTCAGCCGGCATCCAGTCTCCGGAGATTTTAACTTCTTTGGCATTGGGTGCCTGCAACCGGAAGATAACCGAATTATCTTCCTTAATTTCAGGCGAAATAATCGGTGCTCCGCCCCAAAGCGCCTGTTGAGCAAATGAGCCGATGTTGAGGAGTGCAATACTAACCATGATCAGAAGAATTTTTTTCATTTTTATCGATTTAGAAAATTGGTTTTTGCCTTTGAATATGAAGCCACACAAGCAATGTGTCGTATTGACGCAATGATAATCTATTTATTCTTAAAATCAAAAGTAAGCACGGATTAAATTTTTACTTTTACATCAAAATTCCGGAAGTGAAAAAAGAATCAAATCTGAACATAAATCAATTTCTCAAACACATTTCTTTGGATTGTGTTGTTTTTGGCTTCCACGAGAATCAGCTGAAAGTTTTGTTGCTGCGGATGAAAAAAACACGGGAATGGGCTTTGCCTGGAGGTTTTGTTCAGGAAAATGAGTCGATGGAAGTTGCGGCAAACAGGGTTTTAAAAGAACGGACCGGTCTGGATCACATTTTCCTGAATCAGTTCCATGTGTTCAGCGACCCCAAGCGATCGAATATAAATCCGGCTGTTCCTGACGTTCTTGAATTCGGAATAACTTTCGCGGATGAAAACTGGTTCAGCCAGCGATTTATTTCTGTGGGCTTTTACGCATTGGTGGAGTTCTCACTTGTACAACCAAAACCTGACCTTCTTTCGGACATTTGTGAATGGATCAGCCTCGATGAGATAGGCTCACTGATGATGGATCACCGTCAGATTCTGGATAAAGCATTGGAAACACTGCGTCTGCAATTGGTTTTTCAACCGGTTGGCTATAATTTGCTTCCCGATAAGTTTACCATGCCCGAACTTCAGAAACTTTACGAAACCATTCTGGGGAAAGAACTCGACCGGCGGAATTTTCAGCGAAAAATTTTGGCATATAATATCATTTCGAAACTGGATGAAGTGAGGCAAGGTGTTCCACATAAAGCACCATCGCTGTATCGGTTCAATCCCGAAAATTATCAGAAAGCCCTGAAAGAAGGACTTAACGGGAAATGGTAACTGCCTCCCGGTTGATTCTCAATTTTTTTTCAGCACATTTACAATTCACAAAGGGATAAACTATGTTTCAGGTTATTTGGGAACTGAAAGTGAAATTCAAGGAACGCGATAAGTTCGAACAGTTTTACGATCCAAAAGGTCAGTGGGTGAAATTCTTCAGCAAATCATCTGATTACCAGGGAACCGACGTTTTGGAAAGCGGCGAAGGCGATGGCATTTTTCTGGTGATCGACGAATGGCA
>JBAWZG010000148.1:0-11077 GCA_037143155.1 Bacteroidia bacterium | reverse complement strand
AAAAATTCCGGAGTTCCTGCGATGGCGAATTGGATTGGAAAACCAAAACTCGCATCAATTCCGCTTTTGACGATCATATCATCGCCATATTCAGCCCAATTCGATTGCTCACCAACAACAAATAATTTCGGATTAATCGTTTTACAGGATTTAAACACAGGATTCCAGAAGTCAGTAAACATTTGGGTGAATTTCCCCTTATTATCCAAATCATCCATCATGTGATCAATTCGGAAACCATCAACTCCATCATCAAATTTTCCATCGCTGTTGGGGTCAACCCAATGGGCGTAAAATTTTGTTGTCCAATCCTTTACCTTTTGGCTATTCAGGTTCAGGTAAACAATGTTTAGCTTCTGATCAGGCCATGCTTTTGAAAAAACCAGGTCAGAACCTGATGGAATAAAAAACTGTTCAGGATATCGGTTTAATGAATCGCTGTAATAAATGAATCCTGAATAAGCCGAGCTGGGATTTTTAAAGGAATCATCGAACCAAATATTACCATTTTGGGCATATTGTGTTTCCATATCCATAATGAACTTCATTCCATTTCGATGGATTGCCTTTATCAGGGAAAGATAATCGTCCATGGTGCCGTATTCAGGATCGATTTTTTCGTAATCACGGGCAAAATAATTGTGATAGTAATCAGATTCATAAAGCGGTGTAAATAGGATTGTTGTAATCCCCAGTTCTTTGAGATAGCCAAGCTTTTGAATAACCCCATTGATGTCACCATTCCGGTCGCCATTTGAATCATAAAAACTCCGCTGGAACACATGATAAATGATTTCATGATTCCAGTCCGGAGCTTTGGCATAGGCGCTTCCAACAGTCGAAAAACAGCAGATGAAGAGAAGTGCTGAAAGCCTTTTGTAAATGAGAATGAATTTTTTCATGTCAGTTATTGTGATTTTTTGTTTCAGTGATTTATCTAATTGAAACACCAGTGGTGCGTTAATTTTCAATTTAATGACAAATTACCGCAATTTTCAGGAGTAATTATTTGCCTTTATTAACAAGTATTTGTGTAATATTACCATTAATTTTGAATTTTAGTTGACAATATTGGTAATATAAACCAAATGAAACCAGTTTATGAACAGGTAACTCCGAGGATTGAAAGTTCTTTAGCAGTTCTTCAATTGGACTTGGATTGCTTCGACACACCCTACCATTTTCATCCGGAACTTGAACTGACCTACATCAAATCCAGTTTTGGGAAAAGGTACATTGGTGGGAAAGTGACGGATTATGAACCGGGCGATCTGGTGCTGGTCGGTTCGGATGTGCCGCACTGCTGGCAAAGCGAAGATGAGCCACATCCAAAATATGCGCAGGCAATTGTGATCCAGTTCCGGAGAGACTTTGCCGGAGAAGCTTTCCTTCAACTTCCGGAATCGGCAAAAATCCATCATTTATTTGAAATGGCCAGAGCCGGAATACAGATTTCAGGAAGTCTGAAGACCATTATCAGTGCAAAAATTGAGATGATTGCCGAGTCTGATGGGTTTAGCAGGCTGCTGCTTTTAATTGAAACCCTTCACCTGATTTCCAATTCCGGAGAAATACAGCCAATAGACAGCGAATCGGGTCTGTTCATTGGTTCCTCTTCCGAAACAGTCCGGTTTCAAAAGGTTTTCGCATATTTAATTGAAAATCATCAGCATGAGATTTCGTTGAAAACGATTTCCGGAATTGCCAATTTAACGCCAACGGCGTTTTGCCGTTACTTCAAAAATGTAACCCGGAAAACGCTGGTTGAAGTGGTTAACGAATTCAGGCTGAATAAGGCCAGCCAACTGCTTAGAACTACTTCAAAGCCAGTGAATGAAGTCTGTTTTGCAAGCGGCTTTGGAAATATTTCGTACTTCAATAAGTCGTTTAAAAAAGCCCTCAGAAAAACTCCACAGGAATACCGGAAAATTTCTGCCGGAAAATTAAAATAGCAAAGAGCCGCCAAAATTTATGAAATTCGGACGGCTCTTTAATTGAAGCTAAATATGCTATTTCTGCACAATAATCCTTCTGCTCATGGTTTTGTTGCTGGTTGTTAACTTAACCAGGTAAACACCTGAAGGAATGTTTCCAATACTTTTAGTAAGGGTTTGTACTCCTGATTTTCCGTCAGGATAATCCCATGAATCCATTTTTTCACCCAATATATTAAACATCTGCAAAGAAACGGAACCAGGATTTTTCAAAGAGAATCGAAGAGTCATGTTATCGTTCACCGGATTGGGATACACCAAAAATTCGCCGTGTTCTGAAGTAAGATCTACGACAGCGTTCGGATTACTATCTGTAATCTCAATGTAATCGCTCATTCCTGAATAAATCGGAAGAAGTTTACTGGTTATTTTAACCTGATATCCGGTTCCAATAGCTGTATTTAAAGGTACCGTCCAGTTTTGGGTGTTACTGCCTGAAGTCGAAATATCCTGAACAAATTGTCCATCCTTGTATAAATCAATTTGCAAATCATTGCTAATATTATCTCCCCACGTAATGGTATGCATTGTTCCCTGTTTCCACTTCTCACTTGCAACTGGTGTCAGGACATTAACAAACGGAACAACAGTATTGACGCAGGTTGGATTTGCGATTGAAAAGGTTTTCGTACTTCGTCCTATTACCTCAGGATGATGAAGTTGCTCAACTGCAATGTAGTAACCACAAGTAGAATCCAGTTTGGCTGGTATCCATTTAAAGGAAACGTCCGAATATACTGTCCCTAAGGTTTGTACCAATTGATCGTTATGATATAGTTTAACCACGACGCTATCATTGAAATTGGCTTTCCAGTAAATAAAAGTTGAAAGTCCTTTTAGTAATACTTCATCACCTTTAGGAAAGAGGATTTGAATTTCCGGCTTACCGGCAACGAACATGCCTTTATTGCTCCAGTTGCTGTAACCCGCTTCGTTGCTGGTCCTCACCCGCCAGTAATACCTTTGATTGGTAACCGCACTTTTATAGTAATAGACTGAACTTGGTAATCCTTCCTGATCTAAAACAGGACTGCCAAAAATGGAATCAGTCGCAATCTGAAGATTGAAGTCGCTGACAAAACCATCGGTATTCCACTCCAAACGGATAGGCGTATGATTATTTACGAATGTACCATTCAATGGAGTTAATGTTTTCGGTGCTACCGATATTTCCTCCAGATCAGGATAGGTAAAAATGAGTTCAAGAAGGTCACTTTCAGCAGTCATCGACAGATTGGCCATAATTTTACCTGTTGAACTGTTGTATGAAGTTGATACAGGAATAAATAAACCCAGTTTATCAGGATATTTCCTGGTATAAACAGTAATTTTCTCCGGATTAGTAATTCCGAAAATCTTGGTATCGAAATAGATTGAACCATTAACCGAAGAAATGCTTGTTTTATGAATGATAATTTTATTCTGTAATGCCCTCGGTGCTTTCCCCGGAAACAAAGGCTTCAAAGGTGCAATATTGTAGGTTGAAACATCCATTGAATTATAACCATCGCCCTGGAAATTTTTTACTTCAACCTGTACTCCGGAATTTAGTGTATCGCCCTGGACAAAATCATAATTGCCCAAATTAATGCTGTTGACCGATCGTTCTGCAGCCGGGCTATTGCCTGGAAATTCATACCGGTATACCCTGTAAGTGTACATGTATTTATCATTGAAGCTGAGTTCAAACACTTTGTTGCCAGAAGGGTCAAGTTCAGTACAGGCAGGACCTGCAGCTGAGCCATCGTCTCCCCATCCGATTAATGTATTTCCGTTGGAAAGTCGTTGAGCATCTCCAAGATGGAAGCCCAAAATATTGTTTGAAGTGTAGGACCACACTTTGGTTGCAGTAAGTTTAACTTCATCAAGTTTCCATTCAACAACTTTTGACGGTATCGTTGTGCCATCCACGTTATTATTATAAAATAAAACATTTCCGTTAGGCAACCTCCTGAAAAAGTGACCATAACACATGTTTACCCCGGCAACGCTATCTACATTGGTGAAATGGAACATATTGTATTTCCCGCCAAGTTGCCAAATTACCTTTCCGGTTTGCCGACTGATTTTGATAATATTGGCCAATCCAAGTGATGAAAACACCAGGTTTCCGTCATTATCCATCATAAGCGAATTGGTATGTACGCCGTCGATTTCAGGAAGCCTGGTATTTACGACAACATTCGCACCCTGTTTCAAATCGGTCACCTTAAAATGATTCCAAAATCTCCATTGAAAAACCACCTTTCCTTCAGTGTCCAATTCCTGAATGACCGGAGCATACAATTTTATATTAGGATTCGCTCCGGGAAGCAGAGCCGCCAGATTAAAGTGGTTCGGGCTGTAAGAGAAACAAATCATGTGACCGTTTGGCAACACTTCGAATTCGTGGGATTCTGCCGGATATTCATTTCCCATTTTCACACTATCCGTTTCTTGCGTAAAATCATTGTTCAGAAACCGGTAGGTAGCGTCACCTCCGCCTGTATAACTGTGAGTCCGGATAAACTCGCTGAAGGACAGGCGTCCATCACATTGCACTTTGAAATCATAAATGGGCTGCTTGTGGTGGGTCTTGTAATACTTTGCGACGGTGCCGTCGTTATTGGCCATAATCAGATAGTACCCGGTCCCGGCAAGAATCGGAGTGGTACAAAAGAATAATTTACCCGGAGCTGTTTTCCCGCTAACCTGAGTGGTAAATTTTGGAAAATCGGCTGGCAGGCTCTGTGATCGGACGGAATGAATTATTCCGAGTAAAAGGAAAAAAGTCACCAGACTTGATTTGTGTAGAATTGACTTCATGAAACTTTTGTTATTGGTTTAGAAAATTTTGGATCTATTTTATGTTTTTAATGAACTTAGCGAATGCCACTTTCTGTTTGGATTCTCCGGTAATGCTGGCGATGTACATTCCTTCTTTTAATAGCCTGATATCAAGTGTCAAATTATTGTCTCCGTCCTGAATAAACATTTCCTTCCGGATAATTTCCCTGCCAAACAAATCAGAAATAATTACAGAACCGGTGAATCCGGTGCTCGACAAATAGCCAAAGGTCAACTGGTCTGATGCCGGGTTTGGAAACAATTTAAACAATGCAGAATTTTCGACGGACGATAATCCATTGGCTCCGGAAAGAATATTGATATTAATTTTCGGCGAGATAAAAGATTGTTTATTCGCTAAAACCACTTTGGTGTAAACTTGTTTTATTCCGGTCGTGGTATTGACTACCCAATCGAGGTTGTATGGAAGTGTTGCCACCTGGCCTGAAGAAATATCTGAAATAAAATAATTTACAGCAGCTATTTTGGCTGCCGATCCGTTTACAGAAGTTTCGAAATGAATGGTGTCGCCCTGGTAATAGGTCGAGTTGTCAGCAGGACTTTCAATATAAGCATGATAAGGAGTAAAACGGTCGTCATGAACCAGAGCAGTGCCAGGAACGAGTGTTTTCGAAATTCCAGGTCCTGAATATCGGAGTTCACAAACCTGTCCACCTTCCTTTTGAAAGAAATTCACTCCTATTTTATAATACCCTTCACGCAAAAGAATTTTGTTACTTACTTCCACCGTCCCGTGTAAACCATCATTGTCAACAATCTTCACATTGTTGATGTACAGATTGCTTCCGTCATCCGAATTCAGATAGAAAGTGTACTGTCCTCTTTTGGCTATTTTAATATAACCGTCAAATTGAAAAGCAAAGTATTGCTCTTGCTTGCGTTTGGTGGTATTTACATTAGTCACAGTTCCTGAATCCAGCGGAGTAATTTTGTTAAAATCAGGCATATTATCCCATGTTCCCTGATAATAAAGGTAATTCAATCCTGGCATTAACTGCAGAGGCTTTTCAGGAACAGTATAGCCCAACACCGAAACCGAAATGGTATCTGAATTTACGACTTTCCCTTGTGGCGCATATGCTTTTGAAAATATCCTGCAATTTCCGTCATTAACCGGTATGTAGCTTGCCTGGTATGGCTGGACCACCGATTTTGAGATCTTTTTGTTATTTGCATAAAAGAGTACGCTGTCAATTTTTGACCCAAAATAAAGTGCGGTGGTTTCAAGTTTAACGGTGTCGATTATACTAAACTGGCTGTAATTGCTTGGCTTGGTCATAAAAGCCTGAGCTTTGGTGGTATCTGCAAGCATTTCAATTAATGAAACATTATCGATATAAACACTCGAATTTGATCCGCCACAATCAAAAACGGCCTGTGCATTATTGTCGGTATAACCGGTCATCTTGAAATCATACTTGTAATGCTTTTTTACTTTGGTGATATAAATTGGCCCAATTTGCGAATAATTCGTCCAGGGCGAAGTGGCTCTTGTTATTTTTGGTTCAATAATCTTGGATAGATCAGCATACGCATCGAATTCAAAACGAAATTGTTTGCCGTTTGTAATACATAAATTTTGCTGGGTCAGTTCAACGCTCGGTGTACCCGATCCTCCTGAAGTAATGTTGAATTTATATTGCTGAAGGTTATCTATCAATCCGTTAGCAGTAGCACCATTCGAAGCCGCAAAATTCCAGTATGTCGCACCGGAAGCAAAGTTTCCATTTAAAATCAAATTGGTTCCTGGTGTAATGAATTTCACATAAGCCTTAACTGTATTGGAATATCCACTTTCATTTCCAAGGCTGTCAACCGCAGTGACTCTAAAATAGTAAGAACTGAGGTTTTGTAAATTTTGAAGATTAATCCAGGTATTGCTTGTGGTACCTTTTAATTCTGAGGGTTCGGGGTTTAATCCGGCATAAATTTTATATTCTTTTACATTCGTATCTCCAAATTTATTAAAAATCAGCCTGACGTAATGGGAATAAGGTTCCACAATCAGGTAAGGCTGCTTTAATATTCCTTTCCATTCAAAACGGAATGCCCGGTAGCAATTTGCCCGGGTAGTAAAGTCTCCATCGTAAACCACTGTTCCGTCGGGAGTAACTTCGGTAGCCTTTGGCAGAGAAGCATCGCCATAATTAATGAAAGTGTTTCCATTTGCAAGCCGCTGAACATTACCCATCCACCAGGAATAACGGTCTGGCTTATGCCTGAATTCCCAGACTTTGGTGGCTGTCATGGCAACGGTATCGATGACAAACTCAACGGCTCTCGAATAAGAAGGAGTATGAAAGTTGCCATCATCAAACATGGTGTAATGATTTGGCTTTCCGGGTACAGGGCGCAAATCGTGCTGATAGGAATTTTGGTCCACATCATTGACGAATTTGAATTGATTCCTTTTCCCACCAAGTCGCCACATCACTTTACCTGTCTTCCGGTTAATTTTGGTACATTCGCTCAAATGCCGGCTCGAAATCACCAAATTACTGTCAGCATCGAGTGCAATTGAATTCATGTGCACATAATCAATGTTTGGCTGGGTCAAATCAATGCCAATGGCATCGGTGATATTGAAATTGTCCCAACTGGTCCATAAAAAAACAAGTTTGTGGTTTTTATCTAATTCCTGAACACTGTTTCCTATTACAGTCGCTGCTTTGTTTCCGCCGGTAACCAGTTTACTCATGTCAACCGTTTTATAATCCAAAGCGTTCATGAAGGAATGACCATTTTCTAAAAGCTGAAATTCATGTTCATCAGTTCCATATCCGTTTTGACAATTGTAAGTACCAATCGTGTTGTAATTGATATCCATGGTGATATAACCGCCAATATTTTCATTCACTCTTCTTGACAAAACTCCCGGATATTGAACCTTAAAATCACGGGATTGATCTGCAGTCCGCAAATAGTAAAAGGGAGTGCCGTCATTTTTGAAAATCACGTTGTATGGATTTCCACCCCAATTATCAATGAAGATATAACCTGGCGCAGTATTTCCCTGGATGCGTGAGGCGAAAAGAGGGAAATCACTTGGAACAGCAACCCCGTTAATTACAACGGGTTCATCGCCTATGGTTGCAGAATTAGTTTGTGTCAATAAGCCACCTGACTGGTTTGAATCTGAACTGATAACTGCACTTTTAGTTATCGGGGTTTGATCTTGTCCTGAAGCTGAAATTGTAAACGAATAGGAATAATGAATGGAGGAAAAGCTTTCGAAGCTATAGGTTACATTTATCTTTTCTCCCGGATTGAACTGTTTTTCAGGCTGAAAAATACAGGTTTTCTTATCATCTGAAATGTATATATCACCTTTGTATATTCCATTTTCACTTCCTTGAACCGTAACAAGCTTTGCTAATGTTTCCTTAGAAAGCATCACTTTATTTGCCAGTTTGAATATGATATTGGTTTGTGGCAAACCCGTTTCAGATTCAGGTAACGGATAAATATAATTCAATCCTTTGTGATCACTACCTAAAGTTCTGTGATTCGATAAAAGTATGCAGAAGCCAAGAAGCACCCAGAAAAGCAAATTATTCTTTTTCATCACATTTCAAGTCTGTTGGTTCTGTCCGGTTCAGGAACAGGTTTCCTTGTTAAGAAATACGTTAAAACTCTAAAGTTGTTTTTATGGATACGGCCAACAAAGACATTGAAAACTACAGACTCACAAACACGATGATAATCAAGTCCAATGATAGTTAAATGAATATTTTTGGTACAACTTCACGAAAAATCCTTCTTTAGAATTCGATGCAGAAAGTATGATTCCTCTTTCCAAAGGTATTTATATACCACCCTTTAAAATCAAAAAATCAAAATTTTAATCGAAATTTAATTTAACAAAAATAGATATTTCTATCAGAAACAAGTTAACAAACAGACTTATTTTGAGCTCAATTAATCATTTGAAATCAGAGCTTTATTTTCTTCGAATCGCAAATCCCAGTGGATACAAAAACGCCCCACAACTTCTGGAAGAAAAGCGAAACCGTTCATAAAGACATCCTGCGGTGTAGCAAATCCCCGTCAAAAATTAATTATTGAATAGGAGCAGCTTGGTGTCGAATCTGTAAAAAGGTTCGGTATCTTTACCTTTCAAAAGATTTTCTTGTCTATGCGTTACCTCTGGATCATCATTTTGCTATTCCTGGCATACAATTCCTTTGGTCAGGATTTCTATTTCGGGAACGATCTTTCGTATGTAAATGAAATGGAAGATGCCGGGGCAATCTATAAAGAAAATGCCCAGCCAAAGGATGTGTTTCATATTTTTGCCGGTCATGGCACCAATCTGATCCGGGTTCGTCTCTGGGTCGATCCTTCCTGGTGGCAAAGCCCATTGCAGCAGCCTGCAGGAGTAAAGTCATTTTACAACGACATCGTTGATGTGACCAAAACGATCCGCCGTTCGAAGGAAGCGGGAATGAACGTGATGCTCGACATGCACTTCTCCGATTTCTGGGCAGATCCCGGACGTCAATTGGTTCCACGAAAATGGATTAATGTGGCAAACGACATCAATCTCCTTCGGGATTCGGTTTACAACTATACCAAACGAATTCTGACCGGTTTAAACAAACAAGGATTAATGCCTGAAATTGTGAAAGTTGGGAATGAAACCAGCGGTGGATTTATCAACCAGATTCCACAGGATAACAACAGCTTTGAAGTTAAATCAACGATCAGCACAAGCTGGGCACGGCATGCCATTCTTTACAACGCAGCCATCAAAGCCATACGCGAAGTGGGGGCAACCGCTTCCGTTAATCCCAAAATTGCCCTACACTTTTCAAATAAACTCTCCGGACAAGTATGGAACTATCAGAATGTCATTAACAATGGAATCACTGATTTCGATGTCATGGGAATTTCCTATTATTTTTCCTGGCACGGAGGGAGTATTCAGGAACTGCAATCCACCATTGCCAGCCTGAAGGCTAACTTTCCAAAATATCAGCCGATGGTCGTTGAAACCGGATATCTGTGGAGTACCAAAAACTACGATTCGATGGCAAACATCATCAACGATCCAGATCCTCAATATCTTCCGGTAAGTCCCGAAAAACAACTCGAATACATGATTGATTATACCCGCGCTGTGATGAAAGGTGGTGGAATTGGAGTTGTATTCTGGGAACCTGCATGGGTTTCCACTTCATGCAGAACTCCATGGGGTGTTGGTTCTTCACAGGATCATGTTGCCTTTTTCGACCCGGTGAACACCAATTTCATGGAAAATGGCGGCGGACGATGGACTGAACCTCAATTTTACACCAATAGTGCTGCCCAAAAAGTTATTTTCAAAGTTGATATGACGGGAAAGGATGTAAGTAAAGGGGTGTATATTTCCGGAGATTTTACAGCAGAAAACGGAAACTGGAAAATTTTCCCGATGCTTAATGAAGGGAATAACATATACAGCTATTACACTTTTCTGGAATCAAAAAAAACCGGAGCTTTTTACTTCCTGAACGGCAATGACTGGAATTCGCGCGAAACAGTTCCTGCGGAATGTGCAAAAGCAAACGGAACCGATCGTCAGTATACGATTCCTGATTCCGGGATTACCTATCTGAATAAATTTGGCAGGTGCGATGCACCGGCAACTCTGCCTGTCAAAGTGACTTTCAAAGTCGATATGAAAGGTCAGGATCAAACACGTGGAGTTTTTATAACTGGCGATATTACCAGTTGGGCCATTGTGAAAATGAATTCAGAAGGAAACAATATTTTCAATTACACCACTAATCTGATGCCAGGCGACACACTTGCCTATTATTACCTGACTACTTCAACCTGGACCGATTACCTTAATTACCGCGAAAAAATACCTGCTGAGTGTGCCCTGGTTTGGAATTCTGATCGGAGAATTATTGTACCAGAAGTTGATACTCAAATCGGAGTGGTTTGGGCTTCATGCAAGGAATTCCTAAACACATCAACCCAACAGTTAAAAAACGCACAAACAATCCGGATTTACCCAAATCCAACTATTGGAGAAATAAATATAAAGGCAGAATTCAGTCTTGAGAATTCAATGCTATACCTATCAAATACCGGTGGACTGATAATGAAGCAAATCAATCTCCATTCAAAAAACGGGATCGAAACGATCAATATTTCTGATTTGCCGCCCGGATTATACGTGTTAAGAATCCAAAACAAAAATACTTTCGATACCTTTAAAGTGATGTTGAAATAGAATTTCAGCAATA
>JBAWZG010000147.1:0-11179 GCA_037143155.1 Bacteroidia bacterium | reverse complement strand
ACGAACCAACAAATACAATCAGCTTTCGAAAATTTTTCCGGAATAGCATTGGTTCCCGGATTTATTTCGAGTAACGAATTGGGTGAATACACCACTTTGGGTCGGGGAGGTTCGGATTACACCGGAGCCATTTTTGCCGCAGCCATGGATGTTTCGTCGCTGGAAATCTGGACCGACGTGAATGGCTTTATGACAGCCGATCCGCGCGTGATCAGCAAAGCATATACCATAAAGGAGTTAAGTTATTCGGAAGCAATGGAGCTTTCGCATTTTGGGGCAAAAGTGATTTATCCGCCGACCATTTTGCCGGTTTACAAAAAAGGGATACCAGTCCGAATCAAAAATACGCTTGAGCCTCAGGCTGAAGGAACTTTAATTACGGACAGCAAACTCAACGGAAAAGATCTGCCGATCAAAGGGATTTCGTCCATTTCAAATATTACACTCATTACCATTCAGGGACTGGGAATGGTTGGTGTTACCGGAATTTCCGCCCGGCTTTTCGGAGCATTGGCACGCCAGAACATAAATGTCATCCTGATTTCTCAGGCTTCTTCTGAAAATTCAATCAGTTTTGCCATCGATTCGGCAAGCACAACGAAAGCTGAGGGCGCCATCAGGCAAGAGTTTGAACGGGAAATTCAACTTGACCAGATCAATAAGGTAACTATTGAGGAAAATCTGGCGATTGTCGCCATTGTTGGCGAAAACATGAAACATTCCACTGGTGTTGCGGGAAAGTTGTTCCATACGATTGGGAAAAACGGAATCAACATCATCGCTATTGCACAGGGAGCTTCCGAATTGAATATTTCATGGGTAGTCAAAGTCTCCGATTTGCGCAAAACCCTCAATGTGGTTCACGAATCGTTTTTCCTTTCTGAAAATGTTGAACTGAATGTGTTTTTGCTTGGAATTGGTTTGGTTGGCGGCAATCTGCTCGAACAAATCAAGCAGCAGCAGCCCAAATTGCTGAAGGAAAAACACCTGAAAATAAAGTTGACAGGAGTTGGCAACTCTAAAAAGATGCTTTTCGATCGCGAAGGAATTGATATTGAATCGTTCCGCGAAAAAATGATGGTAGAAGGAGATCAGTCGGGTCTTGAAGAATTCAAAAATGAAATCATCCGGATGAACCTGTACAATTCAATTTTTGTTGATTGTACAGCTAATGACAAGGCTGCTGACTTATATGCAGAGCTGTTGAGCGCGAATATATCGATTGTAACGGCCAACAAAGTAGCCGCTTCGTCGGAATTCGAAAATTACGCACTCCTGAAAAAAATCGCCAAACGAAAGGGAGCCAAATTCCTTTTTGAAACCAACGTTGGTGCAGGTTTACCAATTATTACCACATTGAACGATCTGGTAAATTCCGGAGATACGATATTGAAAATAGAAGCTGTTCTTTCCGGAACACTCAACTTTATTTTCAATACAATCAGCGAAACAGTTCCGTTGAGCAAAACCATCCGTATGGCCAAAGACCAGGGATATGCCGAGCCTGATCCGCGAATTGACCTGAGTGGGGTAGATGTGGCGCGTAAACTATTGATTCTGGTTCGCGAATCAGGCTATCAGTTCGACATGAAAGATATTAAAATCAATACATTCATTCCTAATCAGTATTTTAATGGAAGTGTGGACGATTTCTGGAAAGGCATTCCGGCGATGGATGCTGAATTTGAAGCCAGCAGGAAAAAATTGGCCGCCGATGGGCGTTTCTGGCGGTTTGTAGCCAAATTTGAAGATGGAAAAGCTGAAATCGGATTACAGGAGATTACTGCAGGCCATCCGTTTGCCGATCTTCAGGGATCAAACAATCTGGTGATGTTCACCACCGAACGTTACCACGATTTTCCGATGATGATCAAAGGTTACGGCGCAGGCGCAGTAGTTACTGCAGCAGGTGTATTTGCGGATATTATCAGGGTTTCGAATATATAAAAGAGGCCCTCTCTAACTCCCCCGAAGGGGGAGGATTTGAAGCTTCGATGAAAAACTGTTGATGATATGAAAGGCTTCAAAGCCTTCCCCCTTCGGAGTTTATGCCAGAGGCAGGAAATTGAAAGGGGGCTAATGGAATTTTAATTACTGAAATCTCTGCAATGAGAAAATTTAGAATCGGGTTGATTGTTGTTGCAATTATTGTTAGTGTGGCAGAATTGGTATTTATTGATTTTAGCAATTTAGCTTTATCCAAAAATATAGGTCACTCTCTGACGTTAACAGGTATGTTGTTCGTGATTATCAGTCAAGTATTTGAAATCAGGAAAAGTCAGAGAGAGTAATTATTTGATAAAAATATTTGTACTGTAATTAGGTAACTGGTTTTCCCCCTTCGGGGGAACGTAAAGGGGGCTTTTATGAAATATATAATAGTACTGGGAGATGGAATGGCCGATGAACCTTTGGCTGAATATGGAGGTAAAACTCCGCTTCAAATGGCGGATAAACCGGCAATTGACAATCTGGCGAAAATTGGGCGAACCGGTCGGTTAAAAACGGTTCCGGAAGATATGCACCCCGGAAGCGAAATTGCAAACATGTCGGTGCTTGGATATGATGTTCATACCGTTTTTGAAGGACGTGGTGTGCTCGAAGCCGCAAGCATCGGGGTAACTTTGGAAGAAGGCGATCTTGCCCTTCGCTGTAATTTGCTGACCATTGAAGACGAAAATATCAAAAATCACTCTGCAGGTCATATTTCTAATCCTGAAGCTTATGAGTTGATTGATTTCCTGAACCAGAAGCTTGGAAACGAAATTATTCGTTTTTATCCAGGTGTTTCCTATCGTCATTTGCTGGTTATTAAAGGAGGAAAAAAACAGCTGGTTTGCACTCCGCCACATGATGTTCCGGGAAAACCGTTCCGTCCACGACTGATCAAATCAGAAAGTCATGAAGCCACTGAAACTGCCAAATTGCTGAATTACCTGATTTTACGTTCACAGGCTTTTCTGGCAGATCATAAGGTCAATCTGAAACGAAAGGAAGCAGGGAAAGAAGTTGCCAACAGCATCTGGCCCTGGTCGCCTGGTTACAAACCGCAAATGCCAACCTTGAAGGAACTTTTTGGCCTCGAAAAATCGGCAGTTATTTCAGCAGTCGATTTAATTCAGGGAATTGGCGTTTATGCCGGAATGGATGTGATTAAGGTGGAAGGTGCCACCGGTTTGTACGATACCAATTACGAAGGAAAAGCCCAGGCCACCATCGAAGCTCTGAAAGACCATGATCTGGTTTATTTGCATGTGGAAGCAAGCGATGAAGCCGGACACGAAGGCGATGTGGAACTGAAGACTAAAACGATAACCTATCTCGATCATCGAATTGTGAAATATCTGGTCGAAGAAACAGCTAAAATGGCTGAACCGGTTACCATTGCTGTTTTACCAGATCATCCAACGCCATGCGCAACCAAAATTCATACCCGTGATGCGGTGCCGTTTATTATTTACCGGCCAGGTGAAACTCCTGACAGTGCTCAGTTTTACGACGAATTTGAAGTAGCAAAAGGTTCGTATGGCGTCCTGAAAGGTGATCAGTTTATGAAAGCTCTGTTAGGAGGCCCCCTTTAATCCCCCGAAGGGGGAATTTAGTGAGTAACCGAATCTATGCTTTTTTTTTTGAACCGATGATTTTATAATCTTTAAATATAATGCCCTGTCCGGGCTGCATATCTTTCCTCCATAGGGGGAATTAGAAGGGGGCTTTATCTATGAAATATTACAGCACCAACAAAACAGTTTCACAGGTTTCACTTATGGAAGCTGTGGTCAAAGGATTGGCCGGAGACAATGGTTTATTCATGCCTGAACGGATTGAACGATTTGATCCTTCATTTTTCAATGGCATTCACAAGATGAGCTTTCAGGAGATTTCTGCTGAAGTAGCCAAGAAATTCTTCGGCGAGGACATTCCGGAGCAGATTTTGGAAGATATTGTTTATGATACGCTGAGTTTCGATTGCCCTGTTGTAAAGGTAAAAGGCGATATTTATTCACTTGAGCTGTTTCATGGACCAACGCTGGCATTTAAAGATGTGGGCGGACGGTTTATGGCAAGGTTGCTGGCTTATTTCCTTCAGGGATTCCAAAAGGAAGTTAATGTTTTGGTCGCAACATCCGGAGATACCGGAAGTGCCGTGGCCAATGGTTTTTTAGATGTACCGGGAATTAAAGTTTATGTGTTGTATCCCAAAGGGCTTGTCAGCGACATTCAGGAAAAACAGTTTACAACACTCGGTAAAAACATCACAGCATTGGAGATTGACGGAACTTTTGACGATTGCCAGCGATTGGTGAAATCAGCTTTTCTTGATAAAAAATTGAATGAAGCCATGGTATTGACCTCCGCAAATTCAATTAATGTCGCCCGTTTTCTTCCCCAGTCATTTTATTATTTCAATGCTTTTGCCCGTTTACGCGAGATAGGAGTGAAGGCAGATCCGATATTTTCGGTGCCAAGCGGTAACTTCGGAAACCTGACTGCCGGATTATTTGCCAAACGGATGAGTCTGCCTGTAAAGCGTTTTATTGCAGCCAATAACGAAAACGATATTGTTTACCATTACCTGAAATCAGGAATATATGAACCCCGCTCTTCGGTTTCTACCATTGCCAATGCAATGGATGTTGGAGCACCAAGTAATTTTGCCCGGATACTGGATTTGTATAATCATTCTCATTCGGATATTTCAGAAGATATTGTTGGCTTTCGCTGTTCCGATGCCGAAATCCGTGAAACCATGAAACAGGTTTATTTGGAAGAAAACTACATGCTTGATCCTCATGGAGCGGTTGGCTACCGGGCGCTTCAGTCCGAAATGAAAGACGGCGAAGTGGGCGTGTTTTTTGAAACTGCCCATCCGGCCAAATTTACCGAAACAGTAGAATGTGTGCTTGGTAAGGGAACCGTTGTCCTTCCGGAAAAATTGGCAGAGTTCATGAAAGGTGAAAAACTCTCCATTGGAATGAGTACCGATTTTGCTGATTTCAAGGATTATTTGCTGAAAAAATAGCACTTTATTTCTTTTTCAATGATCAGGTTTAACGATCAGAATATTATTCAGTTATGTATTGAAAAGCTTTCTGATTTGTATGGCACTTCGGTTCACTTGACTGGTTCGGAATCGGTTGGCGGTGGCTGTATCAATCATACAATGAAATTAAGCAGTTCAGTGGGCGATTTCTTCCTGAAATGGAATGTTTCTGCACCATCGGACATGTTCATGAAAGAGGCTGCTGGCTTGGCTGAAATGCAATCAGTTGACAATCCTTTTCTGATTATTCCAAAAGTGATCTGGAGTAAAATAGCGGACGATTCGCCTGGATTGTTACTATTGGAATTCTTACAACCTGCATGGTCAACCAAGGGATTTGATGAACGATTGGGTTGGGGACTTGCTCAACTGCACCGAAAAACTGCACCGAAATATGGTTTTCACCAAAACAACTACTGCGGAACAACCATTCAGGATAATACCTGGACTGGCAGTTGGCCGGAATTCTATGGCGAAAAGCGGATTTGGGCATTGGTGCAGCAAATCAAAGAATCTCAGGGAATGCCGGCAGAGGAACTTGAAATCTACGAAAAACTTGTTGACCGGATACCTGTCTTGCTTGCACATCCAACGTTTACATCGCTGATTCATGGCGATTTGTGGTCAGGTAACTACCTGTATACGGCAGGTGGTCCGGCATTGATCGATCCGGCATGCTATTATGCCGACCGCGAAATGGAACTGGGTATGATGAAGTTATTTGGAGGTTTTTCTTCGCGTGTTTGGGAAGCTTATCAGGAAGAATACCCACTTCCGGATGGATGGAAGGAACGAATTCCTCTTTACCAGCTTTACCATGTTTTGAACCATCAGTTGTTGTTCGGTGTTTCGTATAAACAACAAGCATTAGAAATCGCAAAGGAGTATCTTTGAAAATCAAGACAAACTATGGTAAAATTGATAGGCTACATAATTTTCGGAATCTCAATGGTTTGCTGGGGCTTAATTTTAGTTGTTCCATTTGTGGGATTTTCAGCAGGCAAAATTGCCGGAATAACCACAGGGCTCGTCATTGTTGGTGAAATTACATTTTATCTCAGCATTTTCCTGATTGGCAAGGAATTTCTGGTCAAAATGAAAAACATGTTCCGAAGATCAAAATCCAAACAAGAATCGATCAAGCCAGAAATCCGGGAATAAAGGATTCTATTTTGGCTGGTCGTTCATGTTATTTCAAAACTACAATTGAATATAACGGTTTTTGGCTTGGCGAAGGTGGCGATTACCAAGTACAAAACAGTTTGCCAGCATTGCATTTGATACGAAGTACAAATGTTCATTTAAGCACTTCACCACCACATTTGCCAAACCCATGTTCAAGCCGTTTTTGTTACAAGTGTCTAATTCTGTTTTGCTTTATTCAATAGTCTTTGAACCCTTATCCATTGTGTTCCCAATACAATAGTTAAGATGCCTAAAATAATTGCTACGGGTTTATTGTCAGCCCATAACCAAATAATTTGGTCACCTTTGAACGTAAATGCAGCAACAAAAAGTCCACACAGTATCGTTGTGGACATAAACAGATTTCTTTTTTTCATTTGTTCTTTATTTAAATTGTGAACTGCAAAATTAGTCTGTTCGTTGCTGTCCGTCAAGGTTGAGAAGGGTTGACAGAGGGTTGAAAAAAGGTTGAATTGTTGAATAATTGACGGCACAAAGGGTATTAGTCTTAGATTTTCAACTTTTTAATCTGTTGTCGGGAAGTTATTCCAAGTATTTTATAAATTCTATTTATGTGAGTTTTAAGGGTGCTTAACTCAATACACAATTCATCCATTATTTCCTTGTTTGATTTTCCAATGACAATTAAGTCAAATACCTGTTTTTGTTTAGCTGATAATTCGTCTAACTGATTTTCTGAGCTTGGTTTATTTGCAATTGTTTCTGTTTTTATAAGTGTGATTAAATCATTGGTCTTTATCTTCTCAATTTTTATCCAAATTAATGCAATTGAAATGAGTATTAAAACTAAAATGACGGCAATGCAAGTATTGTCGCTCCACAGCCATACTGTTTTGAAATTTGTAAAACGAAAACTAATTGTCAGGCAAAGAAGAAATATTGCAATAATTTCCAATTTCTTTTGGTGTCGGAACAGTAAATCAGCTAAATAATTGATTATTCTCATTTCTTTGTGTCGTTTCTTAAAATGACTATAACTACCTGGTATATATCCTGTTTTCCTGTTCAGCCACCCGAATAAAAGTCGTCCTTTTGCTTAGTTCCTTTAATTGTGAGGCCCCAACATATGTACAAGTACTTCGGATACCTCCTAAAATATCCTGAATCGTGTTTTCAACTTTTCCCCGGTAGGGAACCTCCACCGTTTTACCTTCGCTGGCGCGGTATTCGGCAACGCCTCCGGCATGTTTGTCCATGGCAGTCGCCGAACTCATTCCATAAAATTGCTTGTATGTTTTGCCATCCCTTTCAACGATTGCGCCACCGCTTTCATCGTGACCGGCAAGCATGCCACCGAGCATTACAAAATCGGCACCGGCACCAAATGCTTTAGCTACATCGCCCGGAGTAGAACAACCGCCATCGCTGATGATTTGTCCGCCAAGTCCGTGAGCTGCATCGGCACATTCAATAATGGCTGAAAGCTGAGGATAACCAACTCCGGTTTTTACGCGGGTTGTACAAACCGATCCCGGACCAATTCCGACTTTAATAATGTCGGCACCGGCAAGCAGCAATTCTTCAACCATTTCGCCCGTAACCACGTTTCCGGCAATAATGACCTTGTCAGCGTATTTTTTGCGGGTTTGTTTTACAAACGAAACAAAATGCTCCGAATAGCCATTTGCCACATCGATGCAGATGAATTTCAGCTGAGGGTTTGTCTGCAGAAGCTGACCGATTTTATCAAAATCCTGAGATCCTGTACCGGTACTTAAAGCAATATAATTTTCAATTCCAGGAGGAGCCATTGCCAGAAAATGATTCCATTCGTCGATGCTGTAATGCTTGTGGATGGCGGTAAAAAGTTTTTTCTCTGCCAGATTCAGTGCCATTTCGAAGGTTCCCACGGTATCCATATTGGCGGCCATGATTGGAATACCAGTCCATTCGCTATGATTATGCATCATTTTAAAGGTTCGCTCCAGATTTACCTGCGACCGGCTTTTCAGTGTTGATCGCTTGGGTCGAAACATGACATCTTTAAAACCCAGTTTAATGTCGTATTCAATTCTCATTTTCTGCTATTTATAAATGTGACTTAATTGGTGCAAATTAAGGTATTTATAGGAAAACTTCAGAATTGAATTTGATTTACTTTATAACTGAACGCTGAGTTAGTGTGTTATTGCAAGTTTACATGTGGATTTTACTTTACCACCCATTAGCTGACAGTTATATAGCCCATTCGGAAGGTTTGATAGATTCAGTGATACCTGATTTACTCCTTGGGACAGACTGCCAAGGTTTTTCTGAAATACGATTTTACCCTCCATATCCACTATTTTTAGCACTTGGGTTTCTAAAGATTCATGCTTAAAACTGAATGTTGTTAATGCTGAAGCCGGATTTGGATAAATGATGAAGTCCGACGCATAGATTTTATTAATTGCAATACTTGATATGTCGCCTGCAATAAATTTAATACAATTTCCATAAGCAGTCCCCAAACTATTGATGGCGAATGTTCTGGCGTAATAGGTATTTCCTTCAGTCAATCCGTTCAAAGTGAGGTTAAATTTTCCAATACCTGTTTCGGAGAAAATCGGATTATCCAAATTGGTTGGATTGTAAAAAGTTGCCCAGCAAATTCCCCGTGAAGTAACTGCAGAACCGCCATCTTCAAGCACATATCCCTGAAGATTCACACTTGTAGTTGAATTGTTTCCTTCAAAACTCGTGGCTAAAGTTGGAGGACGTATAATTCCTTTTCTAAGCATGAAGGCTTCTAAGAATGACTGTCTGAGAATATCTGCCTCGACATAGTGTCTGATTAACATGTCATTAAAAACAATCAGCCCAATTTCTTTTGGCGATGAATTTAAAATGGATTTCTTAAATGTTGATCTGAATTCAGTTAACAGGCTACTGAGATCATGTTTTTTATAAAAAAGCACTGCATTTTTTAGAGATAGCTTTGGCAGTAAAGTGGATGATTTTTCAGAATTTAAAACAAAAGTTAATGCACTATAAATACGGGAATCTACACTGTCAATAAAGAAAGGATCTTCCTGATTAAGGACTCCGTAACTGGTCATGCAACTGTCCATAATATGACAGAAAAGTTCAAAATCCTGATTAACTATGCCTGAATCATTCATAGCCTTTAAATAGCCGGGATAGGTAGAATAGAGAATATTGTAAGTCGAGTTGCTATTTGACCTGTAACGGTCGATAATTGCCATCCTGAATTCTGAGTTTTTCATTTCACTCAGACCTTGATGCATGGTTAAGTTTGAATTGTGCGAAATCAAACTGTCATAAGGGGTTTCTGTCAGGCTATCAACTACTTCACCATAATAAGTATTAAAATCTTCTGCTCTAAATTCTTTTGCACTTAGTAAAGTTTCCAAAGTATCCATATATGTTTTAATATATAGACTGTCAAATCCAAAGGTATTCAGTGTAATCAAATGCCAGGGATATTTGTCGCCAATAACCTGAAAAGCAGAAGTATCAGAAGAACTTATATCAGCAGCTTTATCAAGATGATCTTCAGTAAGATTATGACCCATATAGTAAAAATCGGTATAATTCTGTACACTGTTGGTAGCGCCCGGCTCAATTTTTGTGGTTGTGCTGAATCCGTGTCGCTCACCATGAATCATATTAACTTCTTCCGTTGTAATATATCTCAAATCTTCAGGAATTGATTTAATCGTTACCGGACCATTCCATCTCCCTTTGTCATCCCAGGTGCCGGTAGTAACTTTTTTATCACCCTCATAATAATCCGTTTCTTCATATATCCCATTACCCAAGTATTTTATGTCATATTTTAAGAAATCAATTAATTCTGATCCCAAAGCCAAAAGGATAAAAATGCCCAGTACGATCACCGATAACAGCGATTGCCACAATGTCTTTTTATTCAGACGTTTTTTCATGATTTGCAGTTTTAATAGTTTTTGTTCCAACGATAATTCCGGTAATTATCCCAGCCATTCCCAGTGCCAGGTCTTGCATGCAAAAAGTTCCAGGGATGGTCCCTGTAAACTGAAGAATTTCATAGCCCAGTACCAAAATCGGTATACTGGCCATCCAGAAATATCTTAACCAGGATTTACTTCCCGACCAGATACAAGTTATAAGTAAAGCATAGGCAAATGCCCAAAATCCATTGGGCAGTGAAAAGATAATCCATTCGGGAAGATGCAGATTTAATGAAAGTGATTTTTGCCTTGCCAGGCTGATCCAGTTGTCCATTCCGGCGGTTTGTATCCATTTCAGGAATAGAACTTCCGAAGGACGAAATAACAGATAGATTATTCCACCCAGCATAAGAGCAGCAGTGCATAGGATAATGTTGAATCGAGTGAAACCGGCTCGCGAAAAACAAAGAAATTTCGTCTTCATCTTTCAAAATAAGTAAGTGATAAATTGCTTGCAATTCACCCTGTAATACAGGTTTTTACCTATAGAAAGATACAAAGAAAAAGCTAAATAAAAAAAGGAAACAGCACCTTTGTTGCAAACGAAGGTGCTTTGAATTGTTATTGTTTGGGGTAAGAACTAATCTCAGAAGTCTTTTCCCATTCCCAACGCGAAATTCCACCCCAGTTGATATACCGTTTGTATCCGGCTTTTCGAAGGTATTTTGATGCAATTTTCGCATTGGCGCCTACCGTGCAGTAGATTATCAGGTATTTGGTTTTTGGGATTTCGGCCAATCGGCTTGTGATGGTACCTGCAGGAAATGATTTGGCCGTTGGAATGTGTCCATTCTGAAATGCTTTTTCTGAACGGACATCGATAATCCAAATTGAATCGACCGGATTTTCGGTGAGTTTTTTCAATGCTGTCGGTTCAATGAATTGCTTTAACACTCTACCTTGTGCTCCTGCCTGTCCAACATAAACTGATTGACTGGCAACAGGTAAAATTCCTGAGCTGAATAAAAGCAGGAATACCGTTGCAATTCTGAAGTTT
>JBAWZG010000146.1:0-11196 GCA_037143155.1 Bacteroidia bacterium | reverse complement strand
TTAAGAAAAGCGAAGGAATAGCCACTACAAATCCGGTCAGAATAGTTGAAAATGCCGGAGTCCGGTATTTGGGATGAAGTCGCGCAAAGATTGGAGGGAGAAGGCCGTCGCGGCTCATACTCATCCAGATACGCGGCTGCCCCAGCTGAAAAACAAGCAAAACACTTGCCATCGCAATGACCGCTCCTGCAGCGATAATTCCTGAAAGGCTGGTAAGGTGCAACTTGGTAAAAACGTAAGCCATCGGGTCGGAAACACCCAATTCGTAATAAGGAACCATGCCGGTCAAAACTAAGCTAACAAGCACATAAAGGATAGTTGTTATGAGCAGTGCATAAAACATCGACATAGGCAAATCGCGCCTCGGATTTTTACATTCTTCAGCAGTTGTCGAGATCGCGTCGAACCCGATGTAGGCAAAAAACACGCCCGAAACACCTTTCAATACACCTGAAATTCCATTGGGAGCAAAGGGGCTCCAGTTTTCAGGCTTGACATAGAATGCACCAATACCAATAACCAATAACAAAATAGCCACTTTCAGAACCACAAAAAAGTTATTTGTAATTCTGGACTCGCGGATTCCGATGTAGCAAATCCAGGTAATCACGAAAACGATGAATAATGCCGGAAGATTTGCTACCAGATGAAAATTGCCAATCTGAGGAGCGTTGGTCCAGGCTGAAAACGCGCTGCTGAGTGCAGGACTCAAGTTCGCCAGCGGTGTTCCGGCATTCAAGGCTTCAACTGCAACATGGTATCCGCGCGAAGCACTCAAAAAATCAGTTGAAAGATAATCCGGAATATGCAAACCCAAGCCATCCATCAATCCGGTAAAATATCCCGACCACGAAATGGCCACCGCAATGTTCCCGATCGCGTATTCCATGATCAGATCCCAGCCAATAATCCAGGCAATCAACTCGCCAAAACTAACATAAGCATAGGTATATGCGCTTCCACTAATGGGAATTGCCGAGGCAAATTCGGCATAACACATGGCAGAAAGGCCGCAGGCGATTGCAGTGAACACAAAGAGCAACGACACGGCGGGTCCTCCGCTGGCCGCGGCATTACCGATGGTACTGAAAATCCCGGCTCCGACAATTGCTGCGACACCCATTGCGGTCAGGTCGAAAACCCGCAGGTTTCGTCTCAGACCGCCGGTGCTTCCGACCAATGTTTCGGAGTCACTTAGAATGTGAGAAGTGGATTTTTTTCGAAAGAGGTTTTCAAAATTCACGGACAACTGTTTTTATTAACCTGATCTAAAGAAAGGAATAAAAAAGAAACATTTGAAATTTTAATGGGTTACCTTTTACCTTATTTCAGGATAAAGTAAAGTTTCCTGACATTTTGAATTAAACAAAAATCATAAATTATACAAACCCTTATAGTTGATGAAGAAAAATATCCATTCTAAGATTACCCTGGTTTTCTTTCTGTGCCTCACCCTCCATCTTGCCACAAACGCACAAATCCACCAATATTTTATCATTAACGGAAAAGTCATTTCTGATTCTGAATGGACTGATAAGGGAAAAATTCAAATCATAAAAAATGATCAGCTGGTAGTTAGCACTCAAATTCCTGAATATGGTCGGTTTCGCCTCGAACTGGACTACAATGCCGATTATAAATTGATTTTTTCTCAAAAAGGATGCCTGTCAAAAACGGTCAAAGTCAATACCGAAATTCCCGAAGAAGTTGTGACTCAAAAAACCAATCTTTCTCATTTTCTGATGGAAGTCAGGCTCAGTAAAGATATGGAAGAATCTTACCTGGTGCCTGAAAATCAATGTCAACAAATTAAGTACTCTCCAGAACTAAATAATTTTGGACCAGCACCAACTGTTTCCGGTCAGGAATTTGTTGAAAACGAAAAGATAATACAAAATCAAGCCTTTCAGACACAGGAAAGCAAATCTAAAATGTAGATCTTGCCTATTTTTCAGTTCCATTAGTTTCCCATTCGCTCATCATTCTGCAAATTGATCCATTCAAATGGGGAATAAATTTTAAGATTCTACGTTAATTTTAAGAAACCAAATGACTTAGTTTCTTTTCCTTCCGAATAAACATGAAGCTAAATACACGACTTTTCGATGATTTGGTTAATTTTACAGGGTATTCTGGTTTAGTTAATTGATTGTAACGAAATAGGTATGGCTAAGATAGGGCGGATAGAGATATGGTTTTTTCTGATTATTATGTTTTTGGTTCAGATTACATCACAGGCACAAAGCAAAAAATATTTTATTATAACAGGCAAAATTGTTCCTGAAACAGGTGAATCGGCAACAGGACTTATTGAAGTGATAAAAAATGGAAAAGAAACATCTACTATTGAAATTCCTAAAAATGGCAGATTCAGGTTCGAACTTGAATTTTTTAATGAATACAGCTTAAACTTCAAATATCCCGGGCACTTCAATAAAATTATTAATGTCTCAACCGTTATACCACAGGAGGTATGGGCGCGGGACAGTGATTTTCCACCTTTCCCAATGGTCGTTCAGTTAATGAAGGAATTTGAAGGTATCGACAAGAGTTTCGCTTTAAAGCCGTCTGGTCGAATTTTCTATGGGAAAGATATCGACAATTTTGAAAAGGAAAGCTTTATTTCTGATCTTCAGTTTGTTGAACAGATACAAACGGCCAAATCGCAAGCCAACCAGGTTCAAAAAGAATCGAATACCGTTTCGAAGGAAGATGCCCAGGATTTGGCCGCCAAGCAGCGGAATTTTGAGCAGATGATTAAGGAAGCTGATACAAATTATCAGCGGGGCGAATACCAGATGGCTTTGACAAAATACCTGGAAGCTAAAAAGTTATTTCCTGACAAAGCATATCCGACCGATCGGGTGGCTGAACTTCAGGACTTGGTGAAGGCCCTTGAAATTACTGAAAAGCAAAAGGCGGAACTTGAACAGAAATACAAGTCTGCCATCACCCGTGGCAATGGTTTCTTCGAACAAAAAAGTTACAAGGAGGCCCGACCGAATTATGAAGAGGCACTTCAATATAAACCCGGAGATGTTTTTGCCAACGGACGAATTAATGAAATTGACCAGTTGCTCGCACTTCTTGATAAGCAGAAAAAATTCAAAGATTTAATTGCTCAGGCCGACAAAAATTATCAGTCGAAGAATTACGATCAGGCAATCGCTGTTTACAATCAGGCAAATCAGATTGTTCCTGAAGACCAGTACCCGCAAAATCAGATCAACCTGATTAATCAGGAAAAACAGCAACAGTTGAAACTCGACCAGGTTGAAAAAGACTACAATCAAAATATACAGACTGCCACTGCTTTGGTGCAGCAAAAAGATTATCTGCAGGCTTTAAACTCATATAAAAAGGCACTTGAAATTAAAACTGACAGTAAATTAGCTAAAGACAAGATTGCCGAAATGGAACTGGCAATTGTTGGTCTTGAAACCGATAAAAGATACCAGCAAGCCATTCAGTTAGCAGATAAGGCAATGGCAGCTAACGATATACGGCAGGCAAAACTTCAGTTTCAGGATGCTTTGAAGATTAAAGGAAATGAAGCTTATCCAAAGAGCAAACTTGCTGAGATTGCGTTAACCGAGACTAATGAAATCAATTTCAACGCATTGATCGCTAAGGCTGAAAAAGCTTTCACCGAAAACAATATTGACGAATCGCTCAATACATTTGCTCAGGCACTGGAATTAAAGCCGAAAAATCCAGCTGTTCAAAAACGGATTGAAGAGCTTCAAAATCTGAAAAAACAGCAGGTTTCCAAAAAGGAATACGACGATCAGATCATTCAGGCTGATAAGCTACTCGCTGACAACCAGCTTGAAGCTGCAAGCTCTGCATATGACAAGGCCCTTTCCCTGAAGAAAACAGAAGCATATCCAAAAGATCAGATCAAAAAAATCGACGTCTATCAATCCATCATCAAGAAGGCTGACAAAGCATTCAATTCAAAAGATTATGCCAATTCACGCGGATTATATAACGATGCTTTATTTCAGATTCCAAAGGATGCTTATGCTTCAGGAAAAATTACTGAGATTGACAATTTGCTGGCCGAAATTAAAAAACAGGAAGAAAAGGCATTGGCTGAGCTGAATTCATACAATGATGCAATTAAAAATGCCGACCAGTTATTTACTGCCGGAAATTATCCGGAATCATTGAATAAATACAAGGAAGCATCAGGAATAAAAACTGCCGAATCATATCCTAAGAAAAGAATTAAGGATATTGAGAATATTTTGGATGGAATAGAAAAGGCAAAAGCGCTAAAAGAAAAAGAATATCAGTCAATAATAGCCCAGGCTGATAAAATGCTGGATCAGAAGGACTATCCCAATGCGCAAGCTCAGTACCGGAAAGCAATTGAAGTGAAACCTGAAGAAGTATATCCGGTAGGGCAACTTCGGAAAATTGATGATACGCTGGCCGAAAACCTGCGTCTCCAGAAAGAAAAAATTGAGCAGGATTTTAGCAAAGCCATGGCCAGTGCCGACAAGGCATTCTCAGGCAACGATTTCACCACTGCGAAATCTGGTTACCAATCGGCTTTGACAATTAAGCCAAACGATCCGGCTGCAAAGGACAAACTTTTACAAACAGAAGCCAAACTGGCTGAAATTTTCCGATTGACTCAGGCATATAACAAAGCCATTGCTGATGCTGACCGCCTGCAAACAGATAAGAAATACCTCGAGTCAAAAGGAAAATTCCAGGAATCGTTGAAATATCTGCCTGAATCGGATTATCCAAAACAGCAAATTACAAAAATCGATGAAATGCTGGAAACCCTTCGGCGCGAGGAAGAAGCTAAACGCCTGCAGTTGCAGAAAATTGAAAAGGAATATACTTCGGCAATGGCCAGTGCAGACAAGGCATTCTCAGGCAATGATTTCACCACTGCTAAATCGGGTTATCAATCGGCTTTGACTATCAAGCCAAACGATTCGGCTGCAAAAGATAAACTTGCCCAAACTGAAGCCAAACTGGCTGAAATTTTCCGCTTGACGGAGGCCTATAACAAAGCCATTGCCGATGCCGACCGCCAGCTTTCGGATAAAAAATACGTGGAAGCAAAAGGAAAATATCAGGAATCGTTGCAGTACCGAACTGATTCGGATTATCCAAAACAACAGATTGCAAAAATTGATGAAACTCTGGCTGAAAACCTGCGCATACAGAATGAGAAAATTGAGCAGGAATATTCAAAAGCCATGGCTGGTGCAAACAAGGCATTTGTTAGCAATGATTTGGAAACTGCCCGATCCGGTTTTCAGTTGGCCCTGACAATTAAGCCAAACGATCAGGCAGCAAAAGAAAAGTTAGGACAAACCGAAGCCAAATTAGCTGAAATTGCCCGGATGACGCAAGCTTATAATAAAGCTATTACCGAAGCAAACCGTCAACTGACAGATAAAAAATACCAGGAAGCAAAAGAAAAATATCAGGAATCGCTTCAATACCTGCCTGGTTCGGAATATCCAAAACAGCAAATTGTAAAAATTGATGAGATGCTGGCCCAAAGGGAAGCTGAAGCCAAAACCAAAAGGGATTTTGATCAGGCATTGGCTGACGGAGAAGCACTGCTGAAAAAGAATGAACTTGCCGGTGCAAAAGATGCATTCACAAAGGCCTATAATTTGATTCCGTCGGAACCTTTACCGCCTAAAAGAATCAGTGAAATAAACGGTTTACTGGCAGATCAGGTCAGAAAGGAAGCCGATCTGAAAGCCATTTTGGTAGCTTACCAAAATGCTATTCAACGGGCAGACAAAAATTTCAGTAATAAAGAATACGGCCCGGCCCGGCTTGTATATAATGAAGCTCTGCTGATCAAACCGGATGAAAAATACCCTGTCGATCAGCTTGCCTTGATTGAGAAACTCCTGATTGAGCAAAACGAGCAACAGTATAAATCAGCGATTGCCCGTGCTGATAATGCTTTTAGCACGAATCAGTTTGACGATGCAATTACCGGATACAATGAGGCATTGAAGTTCAAGAAAAATGATGAATATGCCAGTAAAAAATTAAAGGATATTGATCAGAAAAAAGCCGATATTGAAGCAGAAAAACGCCGGTTGAAGAATCTGGAGGATCAGTATAAATTAATTTTGGCCGATGCAGGCACCGATTTAAAAAATAAAGATTATCCAAAATCGAAAGAGAAATATCAGAAAGCTTCAGGATTAAAACCGGCTGAAACTTTTCCCAAAGAGCAGATTGCCAAAATTGACGAGATTTTAAGCGGGCTGAAAAAAGAGGCTGAAATAAACAGTCAGTACACGCAATTAGTATCAGCTGCACAGGAAGCCTTTGGTCAGAATAAACTCAAAGATGCCCGGGCAACTTATCAGAAGGCATACAATCTGAAACCGTTTGAACCTCTGCCTCCAATGCGAATTGCTGAAATCGACAGAATGCTTAGCCAGTTGGATGAAACAGCAAAGTTGGCAGCTCAGGAAGAAGCTCAGCGACTTGCCAAAGAAAAAGCTGACCGTCTCCAGTTTGAAAAAGAAGTTGCCGCCGGGGATAAAGCATTTGCCGAAAAACTATATCTGATTGCCCGTGCACATTACACCACAGCACTTTCTGTATTCTCAGGTGAAAAATATCCAAAAGATCAGATCGCGAAAATTGACGATTTGTTATCGAAGGCAGAAATGGATAAGGCACTTGCCTTCCAAAAAGCACAGCAGGACTCAATGCTAAAGGCAAAGGATAAATTATTCGATATGGCAATGGCTTTGGCAAAGGAACATGAACAAAATAAACGCTACCAGCCAGCCATTCAGAAATATGAAGAAGCTATACGGATAAATCCTGTCCGGAAAGATGCAGTTCAACCTTTGATTAATGACATTCAGACCAAAATTCAGCTGCTTGCCAAACAAGATGCTGATTACCAGCGGATCATTAAACTGGCTGACGGTCTTTTTGCCAGCTCAAAGCTAAAAGAGGCAGTAACTGAATACCATAATGCATTGGCCGTAAAACCTGGTGAGGAGTATCCACAGAAACAGATCAAGGATATTCAGTCGACACTTGAAACCCGGGAAAAGAATTACAATGCGGCCATCAAGAAAGGAGATCAGGCGTTTGATGCAACTGAATGGTTGAATGCAAAAACCGCTTATTCCGAAGCACTTGCAGTAAAACCTGATGAAGTTTATCCGGCTAATCGTCTGAAAGAAGTGACCCAGAAAATTGCTGATGCAAACCTGAGTGCAAAGAGTAAAATTGCCGATGATAAAGCCTACAACGAAGCTTTAGCAAAAGCTGAAAAAGCGTTTAAAGATGACCAGCTTTCTGCAGCGCACATGCAGTATCATCTTGCTCTAACCATCAAGCCTGAAGAGAAATTGCCTGCGGAAAAGATCAAAATAATTGAAGATTTACTTGAAAAACGCAACAAAGACCGTCTGGCCCAATCACAGCGCGAAATCGATGAAAAATACAAACAGGCTATTTCGGTTGCCGACAATTCGTTCAAAATAAAGGCATATCCCATTTCCAAACTTCAGTACCAGCAAGCCTTGCTGATTAAACCTGAAGAGTCATATCCGAAGAGCCAGATGGCATTGATTGATAAATTGTTGAGTGAAGTTAAACCTGTTGAGACATATACCAACGAAATTACAAAACCTGAACCGGTTAAACCAGTGAGTATTCCTGTTACTATTCCTGTTGAAACTGCTCAGGCGACCGAAGCCCGGGCTAAGTCTTTTACATTGATTACGGATTACGATGAAGCCATTAAAAAGGCTGATGATGCGTTTGGAATAAAGGATTATTCGGTTGCACGCTTCTTCTACCTTAGAGCCGGCGACATTAAGCCAAAAGAGGAATATCCCCCCAGACAACTTGTTCTAATTCATAAACTAATTGATTCACAACTTTCGGATTTGGAACTTTCAGGATATGATCTGGCTATCGGACAGGCAGATGCTGCATTTGGAAAAAAGACTTATGGTGTGGCCAAATTCTATTATTACAAAGCACTCGAAATAAAATCGTGGGAAAAATATCCGAAGGACCGGATCAACGAAATCCTGGCCCTGACACATTCATTACTTTCTGAAAAGGAAGAAAAGGAATATAAAGATTTAATCGCCAAAGCCGATGAAGCCTTTTACAATAAAGATGCCTCCATAGCCCGGTTCTATTACAACAAAGCTATTTCGATGAAAAAGGACGAGGAGTATCCGAGAATAAAAATGAAAGATATTCAGAAATTGATTTTACAGTCAGGACGTGATCAGGAAAATTTGAATTATCAGAATCTCATTGGGCTGGCAGATCAGGCGATGCAATTGGAGAACTTCAGTATGGCCCGTTTCAATTACAACAAAGCTTTATCGATGAGGCCTAATGAAAAGTATCCGAAAGATCAGCTTAAACGTATTAAGGAGTCATTGGAAAAACAAAGCAAATAATTCATTTTGGAACTAAAAATTAAAGATCAGCTCATCAGTTTATTCGAATCTCATTTCAGGGAAGAAGTGACTTTCTTCGAACAATTGCCTGGTTCAGGTTCGTACCGTGAATATGCCCGAATGAAAAGTCCAGGTCATCAGGTTATTGGCGCATTCAATCAGGATGTTAAAGAGAATCAGGCTTTTCTTGAATTTTCGGCCCACTTTAGAAATAAAAGCATACCGGTTCCACACATCTATGCAGTGAGTTCCGACTTAAGAACTTATCTGCAGGAAGATTTAGGCCATACCACCTTATTCGATTTCCTGACTAAAACTCGGGAGACTGAAGGTTTCTCATTAAAAATCGTGGAAGTTTACAAAAAAGTACTTCGCGAGCTTCCGAAAATTCAGCTGGTAGCCGGAAAAGACATCGATTACAGCGTTTGCTATCCGCGTGAAGCTTTCGACAAGCAATCGATGATGTGGGACCTGAATTATTTCAAGTATTACTTTCTGAAACTGGCTAAAATATCGTTCGACGAGCAGGCATTGGAAGATGATTTTCAAAATTTCAGTGATTATCTATTGGCAGTAGATAATAATGCGTTCCTGTACCGCGATTTTCAGTCGAGAAATGTGATGCTGAAGGATGGTGAAGTTTATTTCATCGATTATCAGGGAGGACGAAAGGGCGCGCTTCAATACGATCTGGCTTCGCTTCTGTACGATGCCAAAGCCAATATTCCTGAAGCCGAACGGGAAGAATTACTTGAGTTTTATCTGAATGAACTTTGCCAGTATAAACATGTCGACCGTGAAAAATTCAAATCACTTTTTGGCGGATATGTGCTGATCCGTATCATGCAGGCCATGGGTGCTTATGGATTCCGTGGATTTTACGAAAAAAAGGAGCACTTCCTGAAAAGTATTCCATTTGCACTGAAAAATTTGGAGATTTTGCTTGGTAGGAATACCATTCAGGTTCAATTACCCGAATTATTCAAGGTACTGAAAGAAATTACCCAATCCGAATTTCTGAAATCGATCAGTCCTGTAAACGACCGGCTGACGGTTCGAGTCAGCAGTTTCTCCTACAAAAGAGGAATTCCTGCAGATCCTTCCGGAAATGGAGGCGGTTTTGTGTTCGATTGCCGTGCCATTCATAACCCAGGGAAATATCTGGAATATAAACACCTGACCGGTAAAGATCCTCAGGTTCAGGAATTCTTAGAAGAAAAATCGAACATAGCCAACTTTCTCGCTCCTGTTTTCAGTCTGGTGTCAAATTCGGTTGAAGTCTATTCTTCACGGGGTTTCTCTCATTTATCTGTTAGTTTCGGGTGTACCGGCGGGCAGCACCGTTCGGTTTATGCGGCAGAAAAAATGGCAGAATATTTGAAAAACAATTATCCGGTTACGGTTGTTCTTCAGCACATCGAACAGGATAACAAATAGAAAATGTCAAAAACACAGTGTAAAAACGACGATTACAAGGAGAAGGACGATGCGAGGTTTGAGTGCAAACGCTGTGATCGCAAAGCGAAAAAGGAAGATAAACTCTGCAAACCCAGAAAAATAAAAGACTGAAACATCAAGTACCTTGGTGCCTGAGCGCCTGTCCAAAATAAGATGCCATTTTTGAGCCCACTCTATTGGAGGGGTTGGGGGAGGCTTTCAACCAATTGTTGCCACCATCACTGCTTTTATGGTATGCAGCCTGTTTTCCGCCTGATCGAAAACGATCGAGGCTTCGCTCTCAAAAACTTCTTCGGTAACTTCCAGTCCGTCGAGTCCGAATTTCTGAAATATTTCTTCACCCATTTTGGTATCGCGGTTGTGAAAAGCCGGCAGACAATGAAGAAATTTCACTTGGGGATTTCCGGTAAGATCCATGGTTTTCTGATTGATCTGGTAGGGGAGGAGCAACTTGATCCGTTCAGCCCAAACCGATTCGGGTTCACCCATCGAAACCCAAACATCGGTATATAAAAAGTCACAATCTTTAACCGCTTGGGCTAAATTATCTGTAATTAAAATTTTACCACCTGATCCGGCCGCAATCTCACGACAGGTCTGTTGTAATTCTTCTGTTGGCTGGCAACTTTCAGGTGCGGCAGCACGGAAATCCATTCCCAATTTGGCGGCACCAACCATCAGCGAATTTCCCATGTTGTTACGTGCATCACCCAAAAAGCAGAATTTAATTTCAGAAAGTGGTTTGACTGAATGCTCTTTCATGGTTAGAAAGTCGGCCAGAATCTGGGTCGGATGGAACTCATTGGTGAGGCCGTTCCAAACCGGTACGCCGGCATATTCGGCTAATTCTTCGACGATGCTTTGGCCATAACCACGGTATTCAATACCATCATACATTCGGCCCAAAACCCGCGCTGTATCTTTTATTGATTCTTTATTTCCGATTTGTGATCCCGACGGACCAAGATAGGTAGCATGTGCACCCTGGTCGAAAGCTGCAACTTCAAAGGCACAACGAGTCCGGGTTGATGCCTTTTCGAAGATCAGGGCGATGTTTTTGCCAAAAAGCATTTGTTCTTCCAGACCAGATTTTTTGGCTTTTTTAAGTTTTCTGGAAAGATCGATCAGGTAAAGTATTTCATCCTGACTGAAATCCAGGAGCTTGAGAAAATTTCGGTTTTTTAAATTGATTTCCATTGTTCTATGTTATATAAATGTTGTATTTAATGTTTGTTGAGTGATGAAAGAATTGTCGGTCATTGGTTGTCATTTATAGTCATTTGTTGTAACCCTC
>JBAWZG010000145.1:0-11261 GCA_037143155.1 Bacteroidia bacterium | reverse complement strand
CACTTTTGTGATCTTGTTTATTCAGCATGAAAAAATATATTTCCCAAACTACTTTTCTGGCAATTATCGCCTGCTTATTGTGGTCATCGGCATTTGTTGGTGTAAAGATTGGCCTGAAATACCATACTCCTCTTCAGTTTGCAGGTATCCGGTTCGCAATTTCAGGGTTATTGCTCCTACCTGTGATCCATAATCTGAAACGTTTCAGAAAAGAAGTTCAGGAGAACTTCGGCTTTGTTTGCCTGATTGCCTTTTTGCAGATCATTCTTCAGTATTCGCTCTTTTATATGGGTGTCAATTTAGTTCCGGCATCCATTTCAGCCATGATTGTGGGTTCGTCGCCTTTGTTTGTCGCTTTGGTGGCTCATTTTTTCACCTTCAACGACCGGATAGAATGGCGGAAATCCGGAAGTATTATCCTTGGAATTTCCGGAGTTGCAGTGATTACCCTTGGAAGGAAGACTCTTCCATCCGGAGCTGAAATCGCATTGCCTGGTGTCGTTTTTCTTCTTTTGAACAATCTGGTTTCGGGCATTACCAATGTCGTGATTGCCCGAAAAGTTCAGAGCATTTCGCCCATGGTGTTAACTTCTGCATCTCTGTTTATCGGTGGTGTTTTCATGTTTGTCATTTCCTTACCAATAGAGGGACTCCCACAAAAGGCTTTTCCGCCCGAATATTATATGTCACTTGCCTGGTTAAGCTTTTTATCGGCAGCGGCCATATCAATCTGGAATACGCTGCTGCGACGGCCAAAAGTCAAAGTTTCCGAACTGAATATCTGGAAGTTTCTGATACCGGTTTCAGGAGCGATTCTGAGCTGGATTATTATTCCTAACGAATCTCCTGATTTTGTTTCTGTTTCAGGAATGATTCTGATTGTACTTTCGCTTGTCATTTTGTACAGCACAAAGCGACATCAGAATTCAGCAGCAAAAATTGCTGCCCAAAAACCAGTATCCAGTGTAGCCCAAGAAAAAGACAGGTCAGCCTGAATCGTTTCCAATATTAAGATATTGTTTGAAAGTTGATACTAATGTAGAATTAACTTTCAAAATTTATATTATTTTTTATTTTTGTAGTAAAGACAGAGAGTTGGAGCTTTTTTATGATATAACAAAGATTTATCATGATCAGTCAATTCATTAATGTTATTTCATGTAAACTTCTGCTCAAAAAATTTCAATTAACCAGTAGCAATCTTGTTGCATAAAACTAAACCAAATGAATTCAATTTTCTGGATGGTGCCTGTCAGTTCGATTTTGGCACTTTTTTTTGCGTGGTTTTTCTTTCAGCAAATGATGAAGGAAAGCGAAGGTACCGACACCATGAAAAAAATTGCCAAACACGTTCGTGATGGGGCAATGGCATACCTGAAACAGCAATATAAAATTGTGTTTCGGGTTTTCCTTATTTTGACAGCATTGTTTGCCATAATGGCTTATGTTTTGAAAATCCAAAATCCCTGGGTGCCTTTTGCCTTTTTATCTGGTGGTTTCTTCTCCGGATTAACTGGTTTCTTCGGAATGAAGACAGCTACCTATGCCTCTGCCCGAACAGCGAATGCCGCCCAGCGTTCACTAAATGACGGATTGAGAATTGCTTTCCGTTCAGGAGCAGTAATGGGTTTGGTTGTTGTAGGACTTGGATTGCTTGACATCTCAATGTGGTTTTACTTTTTACAATATGCTATTGGCTGGCTCGATTCAGGAACTGCTGCAACAATTGCTGCTGATCCATCAATGAATTTGATCATTATTACAACAACAACACTTACATTCGGTATGGGTGCTTCAACTCAGGCTTTATTTGCACGTGTTGGTGGAGGAATTTTCACCAAAGCTGCCGACGTAGGCGCTGACCTGGTCGGTAAAGTTGAGGCCGGTATTCCTGAAGACGATCCGCGTAATCCTGCAACTATTGCCGACAACGTGGGTGATAACGTAGGTGACGTAGCTGGTATGGGTGCCGATTTGTATGAATCGTATTGCGGCGCTATCCTTTCTACTGCGGCTTTAGGAGCAACAGCTTTTGCCAGTCTGGGAGTCGAAACTCAGATGAGTGGTGTTATAGCTCCAATGATTATTGCAGCGGTCGGAATTATTCTTTCCATATTAGGTATCTTCATGGTCAAAGCCAAAGAAGGTGCTAATCAAAAACAGTTACTGGCTGCACTTGGCCGTGGCGTTAACATTAGTTCAATCGGGATTGCTATTTTCTCCTTCTTTATACTGAAATATCTGGCTATTCCTAACTTTCTGGGAGTTTGGGGTGCGATGATGGCTGGTTTGGCTGGTGGTATTGGTATCGGTAAAATCACTGAATATTATACTTCATCAGGATATGCACCAACCCGGAATATCGCCGAATCAACCAAAACAGGTCCTGCAACTGTAATTATTTCTGGAATTGGAACCGGAATGATTTCAACTGCAGTTCCTGTACTGATTGTTGGAACTTCCATTATTCTGGCTTTCCTGTTTGCAGCAAGTTTCGATTTTAACAACATTAGCATGGGATTGTACGGGATCGCAATTGCAGCAGTTGGAATGTTATCAACTTTAGGAATTACCCTGGCAACAGATGCTTACGGCCCAATTGCTGACAATGCCGGTGGAAACGCTGAAATGAGTGGTTTACCTCATGAAGTTCGGGTGCGTACCGATGCTTTGGATTCACTTGGAAATACAACTGCCGCAACAGGTAAAGGTTTTGCCATTGGTTCAGCAGCCTTAACTGCCTTGGCATTGATGGCTTCGTACATTGAAGAAATTAAAATTGCGATTGGCCGTATTCCTGAAAAAGTAGCTGAATTCACACAATATGCAACAAGTAATCATTTCTCGAACATGGATATCAGTAAAGCAAGTATCCCTGAAATGATGCAATATTTACACCTCGATATTATGAATCCACGTGTATTGGTTGGAGCATTTCTTGGTTCAATGGCTGCATTCTTATTCTGCGGTTTAACGATGAACGCTGTTGGTCGTGCTGCTCAAAGTATGGTTGAAGAAGTTCGTCGTCAGTTCCGCGAAATCAAAGGTATTTTAACCGGAGAGGGTGAGCCTGATTATGCGCGTTGTGTTGAAATTTCAACAATAGGTGCACAAAAAGAGATGTTGTTCCCTTCATTGCTGGCTATTTTCATTCCGATTGCTACCGGTATCGTTTTTGGTGCTGCTGGTGTGGTAGGTCTGCTCTTAGGCGGAACTTCAACCGGATTTATCCTTGCAATCTTTATGGCGAATGCCGGTGGTGCATGGGACAATGCAAAAAAATACATTGAAGAAGGAAATTTAGGCGGAAAAGGTTCTGATTGCCACAAGGCAGCTATAACCGGCGATACTGTGGGTGATCCGTTTAAAGATACTTCGGGCCCGTCATTAAACATCCTGATCAAACTGATGAGTATGGTTTCAATTGTGATGGCCGGATTGACTGTCGCGTATAGCCTGATGTAATATTCGGGGGTCAGTTACTTCGTAGTTTATACCTATTAATTTTAATGGACACAGAATAAACCCCTGAACATTTTTCCGGGGTTTATTTATTTCATATATTGCTGAACAAAATGGGTAATTATTTAGTTTAATTCAGAAACGACAACTTTTAAAACCAAATAGTATGGCAGATTTATCAACGACCTACATGGGCATCAAATTAAAAAATCCTTTGATTTTAGGTGCCTGCAATCTTGTCACAAAACCTGAGGTGATTAAGGAACTTGAAGAAGCCGGTATCGCTGCAATCGTTTACAAATCGCTTTTCGAAGAGCAGATTCAGTTGGAAAGCCTTCAGTTTGATGAAGAGATAAATGAATATGCTAACCGGAATTCTGAAATGGGAAGTGTTTTCCCTGATATTGAACATGCCGGCCCGAAAGAACATCTGTTCAATTTAAAGAAACTTAAGCAGAATAGTTCGGTACCCGTTTTTGCAAGCCTGAATGCCATTTATGAGCCAAGTTGGGTGGATTATGCCAGGCAATTGGAAGAAACCGGAATTGACGGATTGGAATTGAATTTGTATTCTACTCCGGGATATTTTGAAGTGGAAGGTTCTTCAATTGAAGACAAACAGTATCAGATTGTGAAGAGTATTAAAAAGGCTGTCAAAATACCGGTCAGTGTAAAATTAAGTCCGTTTTACACCAATACCCTGAATTTCATCAAGAAGCTTGATGAAGCCGGAGTGGACGGATTTGTATTGTTTAACCGCTTTTTCCAGCCGGAGATTGATATCGAAAATGAGACATTCCACTTTCCCTGGGAACTGACTCAAGCTCGCGATCACCATTTGTCGTTACGTTATGTCGGATTGCTCCACGGAAATATTGAAAGCAATGTATGCGCAAGCCGTGGTATTTATACTGCTGAAGATGTTATTCGTTTAGTCCTTGCCGGTGCCGATGCAGTGCAGGTAGTTTCAACTATTTATAAAAATCACCCGGCTTATGTTGGAACAATTCTGGCTGAAGTTCAGGCCTGGATGGATAAAAAAGGATACAAAAATCTGGACGACTTCCGTGGAAAGCTTTCCAGAAAGAATTTGAAAGATCCGTTTACTTATCAGCGGGCTCAATATGTTGACATTCTTTCAAAGTCAGAAGAAATATTCAAGAAATATCCGATGGTTTAACAGATTATTCAGACAAAGAATAGGGCAGGGTTCAAATTTGAATCCTGCCTTTTGTTTTTGGTGGGATTGTTGGACGGATACAACTTTTGGCCTTCCTAAGGCTGATATCCTGATTGGTTTAGTATCGCCTGGAAATCGTTGTTTTTCATCAGATCAGCAAGCTTCAGATCAGGATGCTGTTTCATATAAGAACGTACGATCTGCCAACCAATCCAGACACCTGTTCGGGCAGGTGATGCCTCCGAAAAAGCTGCCGTGTAAGGACCATCATCGATAAACCGTTTAATATTCATTCGATCGATGGAAAAAAGCAGTTTGTGCTCAGCCAGGTAAGTCCACATGGACGATTCATCTTTTTTGCAGAATTCCAATTGTTTTCCTGAAAAGCCAATCTTCAGGGTATCTTGCATTTCCGGCAACATCGCATCTACAAAATACATGGTTTTCCCTTCCTGAATCATCTGGCTCAATAAATTGGTTGCCTGATCCGATTTGGGCCACTCAGTTACTGCCATGGCATACATCATATCAGGAATTATTTTTGCCGGATGCATGTTTCTGCGTTTATATGCCGGCAATCCCAAATGTTCATAATAAGGACTTTCAGCACCCAGATATTTATCCAGGCTCAGGCCGATCAACTGATCCGCCGTAACAACCGATTGGTTCAATCCGGAAATACAAGTATATATTACCGGAATCTCTTTTTCAGGAAAATAATGTTTGTAATGTTTGAATGCAGTTTCCAGTTCTTTCCTGAAACGAGTGGTATCAATTTTTTCGGAAACACTTGTTTTAAGATGCTGAATAAGCGTATCCGACACAAATGAATTAAGCATTACAGGGAATTTTTCCTGATCAGACCCACCAATGCCAATCATGCGGTAAGTGAAAATGTCAAAAAAATCGCCATACTTATTCTTTAATCCGGGGATTGCAGCAGACATCTGTTCCGGTCTCGTATTCAGCAAATCAACGTCAAGGTGTTTGATTTTCAGATTCACCCAAACATCCGATACATTTATTTTCAAGGGATTGTGCGTGCAGGAAGCAATCAAAAGTACAAGGCAAAGTAATTCAATAACTCTTTTCATTCGGGATATTTTTAAATATACGCATCGGGCGCATTTTTATTGCCGTTTTCAATATAAAATTCGAGATTTGTACCAGTCAAAACTCTTCAGGAAAAATTTGGAAAGCCAAAAGTAAAAAGTATAAAAGACTTTCATCGCAAATTAAATCCTGAACTTTAAGTCTGCATAAATTAGCTAAAGAAAAATTAGAAACAATGAAACGACTATGAGAAATTCTTCTTCGTACAGAAGGATGATTATAAAACTCAAAATGAATACTTTGCCTTTTTTAAGCCTCCCCTTCGGGGGAGGTTTGGAGGTGGCCAAAAATTAGAAACAATGAAACGATTTATTCTATCTGTTTTCCTTTTCGTGCTCTTGATATCAGGATATGGGCAGAAACACGTCCGGCTTTCCTTTACCGGGAGTCCGTCATTAAACTGGATGGTTACAAACAGTAAGTCTGCAGCAAGGGATAAATCGATTGCAGGCTATAACTTTGGATTGAATGCTGATCTGTATTTTTCAGAAGATGAACGATATTCACTGCTTACCGGTCTGTTAATTACCAATATCGGCGGTGAAATAAGCTATAATACTCATTCTGATTTTCAGTTTGCCGGTATAACATTGCCGTCGTCAAGTACAATCAGGTACCGCCTTCGGTATGTCGAAATACCTTTGGCCTTAAAACTGAGGACTGATCAGTTTAAACGCATGCGCTATTGGGGCGAATTTGGATTAGCAGGTATGGTCAATATAGATGCCAAAGGCGACAGTAATCCTGGTGACCTCAAAAAAGCAAACATCCATGATGAAGTTAATCTGTTTAACCTCGCTATGGACGTAGGTTTGGGATTTGACTTTGATCTGGGCGGAAGTAATTCGGTTACAACCGGTTTTATTTTTCAGAACGGACTCACCGATGTGACCACCAATAACGCGTTCTCCGATAAAACCATAGTCAATTCACTGAAACTGAAAATCGGTCTGATTTTTTAACGAATAACCCATGAAGATAGCCATTGCTCAACTCAACTTTCACATTGGTAATTTTGCACAAAACACCGGCAAAATTATTGAATGCATCAATCGGTCGAAAGCTGAAGGTGCTGATCTGGTGGTCTTTTCCGAACTTTCGGTGACGGGTTATTATCCGCATGATTTGCTCGAACGGAAGGAATTTATCGAACAGTCGTATGAAGCGATCCTCCGGATTTCGGAGCAGTGTACCGGCATTGCGGCTATTGTTGGCGGCCCAAGCATTAATCCCGAGCCTCGTGGGAAAAAGCTTTTCAATTCAGCATTTTTCATGAGTGATGGCGCAATTCAGCATGTGGTTAGCAAATCGCTGCTTCCTACTTATGATATTTTTGATGAATACCGTCATTTTGAACCTAACCGGAATTTCTCGCTCATCGGGTTTCAAGGAAAAAAGCTTGCAATTACCATTTGTGAGGACCTTTGGGATGAACAGGAAACGCAGAATGAATTTGGCCGCGAGAAACTTTATCAGCTTTCTCCACTGAAAGAATTGTCTGCACTGAATCCTGATTTAGTCATCAACCTGTCGGCTTCGCCATTTTCGTACAACCAGGAAAACTGGAGAAAAAACATCCTGATAAAAAATGCCCGGAAATACGAATTGCCTATTTTGTATGTGAATCAGGTGGGTGCGCAGACCGAACTGATTTTCGACGGCGGATCATTTTATCTGAATAAAAACGGCGAAATCCAGGAAGAACTGAATTATTTTGAAGAAGACTTCCGGATTATTGACACGGAAGTTTCCACTCAGAACCTTCAGCCAAAAGTTGAATACATTGAGAAAATATACCAGGCGCTTGTTTTGGGCATCCGTGATTATTTCGGAAAAATGGGTTTTAAAAAAGCGACTTTGGGTTTATCCGGAGGAATCGATTCTGCGCTTGTACTTGTTCTGGCGGTTGAGGCATTGGGTAAAGAAAACGTTCGTGTTCTGCTGATGCCATCACGCTTTTCATCAGATCACAGCATTGACGATGCCCTGCAACTGGCATATAATCTGAAAATTCAGTACGAAATCATTCCGATTCAACCGATGGTTGACAGTTTTGAAGAAAGCCTTTCCGGAGTATTTTCAGGACTGAAGGAAGACATTGCCGAAGAAAACATTCAGGCACGAACCCGCGGAATTTTACTAATGGCCATCTCGAATAAGTTCGGAAACATCCTGCTCAACACTACCAATAAAAGCGAGTGTGCGGTTGGTTACGGAACGCTTTACGGCGATATGAACGGAGGATTGTCGGTACTTGGCGATGTGTATAAAACCGACATTTTCAAGATGGCACGCTGGATAAACCGCGATCGGGTAATTATTCCTGTTAATACAATTACAAAACCACCATCGGCAGAACTTCGGCCCGACCAGAAAGATACCGATTCGTTGCCCGATTACGAAATACTGGATCAGATCCTGTTTAGTTATATTGAGATGAACCTTTCACCATCAGAAATAATTGCCAAAGGATTCGAAGAAGCAACTGTATTACGAACAGTAAAAATGGTGAATACCAATGAGTACAAGAGGTTTCAGGCGCCCCCGATACTACGGGTGAGTTCCAAAGCTTTCGGGTTTGGCCGACGCATGCCACTTGTCGCTAAATATTCCTGAAATTGGAGCATTTAACTGATTCCGGCCAATCTCCAAAATCCGGATTGGAAGTAAAATAACCGTGCTAAATTTTCTTGTTTGACAAATTTCCTTAACTTTGATGCTGCAGAACATATAAATTATATTTCTATGGCAAGTCACGAAATTGACTTTAAGGAAGTTTTTGAAAATCAAAAATCAATATTTAGCATTCTTTCCCCCGAAGAAAAAGAAGATTTGCGAAACCACATCCAGCTGGTTTTTTACAGAAAGAATGAATTTATTTTTAAGGAGGGTGAAAAACCTGGCGGCTTGTTTTTCCTGATCGAAGGGAAAGTCATTATATACAAAGAAGGCGTTGGAGGTCGGGAACAAATCATCCGGATGACCAAACCACTTGGACTAATCGGATACCGCGCACTTTTAGCTGAGGAACAGTATATCGGATCAGCTGTAACGCTCGAAGATTCAATGGTCGGATTAATCTCGGCCGATTACGTGCAAAATATACTCTTCAAGAATAACTACTTCACCTTTAAATTGATTCATGTTTTAGCCCGGGAACTTGGTTTCTCCAATTCACGCATGGTAACGCTCACTCAAAAGCATATCCGTGGCCGCTTAGCTGAGTCGTTACTTTTACTGAAGGAAAAATATGGATGGGAAAACGACGGTGCAACCCTCAAAGTCTATCTGTCACGTGAAGATATCGCCAACCTGTCGAACATGACTACTTCGAATGCAATCCGTACCTTATCTACTTTTTCAGGCGAAAAAGTGATTGCCATTGATGGCCGTAAAATCCGGATTCTCGACATTCAACGACTGGAAAAAATCAGTAAACTGGGGTAGGTGGAATTTACAACTTGCGGGTTGCGAAGTCATTTATTGTCATTAAGTCATTCGTAGTCAATGATTGTAATCCAACGCGAAGCTAATGACGTGAAACAAATGACCATAAATGACTGCTGAATATTGCGAATGATCACAGTCTGCTTTCCTATTCCTGCAAATAAACCCGTTTCACGCGCTGCGAAATTCCGGTTAGAATTTCGTAAGGAATGGTTCCGATGGTTTCGGCAATTGTGCTTACTAAAATGTGTTCGCCCATCAGCTCAACTTCATCGCCTACGGCCACTTGCAAACCAGTTACGTCAATCATGCACATGTCCATGCAAATATTTCCGATGATCGGAACAATCTGACCATTTAAATACACTTTACCAACTCCGTTGCTAAGGCGACGGTCGAAACCATCGGCATATCCAATAGGTAGAATTGCAATTTCGGCATCAGAACTGACCATTCCTTTTCTGCCATAACCGACTGTTTCGCCTGCTCCAATATGTTGAATCTGAGAAATGCAGGTTTTCAAGCGGCTGATGCTTTTTACCTGTTGGTTTCCACAGGCACTCACTCCATACAAACCTATACCCAGACGAACCATTTCGAACTGAAATTCCGGGAATCGTTCAATTCCGGCCGAATTCAATACGTGTCGGAAGATTTTGTAAGGCAGTTTTTCTGTGATCAATGAACTTAATTTCAGGAATTGCCGGATCTGCCCCAAAGTAAACTCATCATGCACCGGCTCATCTGAACCTGCAAGGTGAGAAAATATTGACCGAATGACCATCTGTTCCTGAGATATCAGTTTACCAGCCAGTCGTTCAACTTTTTCTTCTGAGTCGAATCCCAGCCGATGCATTCCGGTATCCATTTTTAGGTGAATGGGGTAGCGGATCGCAGCATGCTGCTGAAGAACCTTCCGGAAAGAATCCAGAATCGCTTCCGAATAAATATTGGGTTCGAGCCGAAATTCGATCATATTTTCAAAACTGTGTTCTTCCGGATTCATCACCACGATCGGTAAATCAATACCAGCCTGCCGAAGCTCAATGCCCTCGTCGGCTACCGCTACCGCCAGATAATCTACTTTATGAAACTGAAGGATTCGGGCAATTTCTGCCATTCCGCTTCCATAAGAGAAAGCTTTCACCATAACCATCACCCGCGTTTCGGGACGAATCAGCGAACGAAAAACATTGAGGTTGCCAATCATCGCGTTCAGATCGATCTCTAAAACCGTTTGGTGGTATTTTTTCTGAAGTACCGACGAAATCCGTTCGAAATGAAAATCACGGGCACCTTTCAGCAACAAACAATCCATCCTGAAATCTGAAGTTTGAACTGACTCCAGAAACTGATCGGTCGACTCATAAAATTCGGAAGGCAAATTAAACAATCCGGCATGTTCCCGGATCCCTGGTCCAATCCCAATCAGGTAGCTCGTTTTATTGAGCTGAAGTAACCTGGCAACTTCCTGATACAATTGCCGGTCAGGAATTCCGGCCTGTTGAATATCGGATAGAATCACAACTTTCCGCAGATAGGGATGCTGAGCGTGGTTGTTTAAAAATCCAAGTGCAATTTGAAGCGAGTTGATGTCGGAATTATAATAGTCGTTGATGAGCAGACAATTGTTCACGCCTTCTTTCATTTCCAAACGCATAGCTACTGGCTGCAAATTCCGGAATGACTCCAAAACCGATGGATCAGCGTAATGTTGCGACAAGACAAACGCTATGCAATGTCCGGCATTTTCCAAATTGGCCGCATCCTGAAATGGCAATTCGACCCTATAATCCTTTCCTTCAAACCGGGTGCTGATTTCAACTGTTCCATCCCCTTCTTTTCTCCGGAAATAAAGGTCAGCCGTTTGGTAAGTAAACGACCATGTGATCAATTTTACCTGCGGATTCATTCCACCGTTTCGGATCACTGAATCAACCAACTCCTGATCCTTACAATATATTAAGGTTTGACACGACTGAAAGAGTTTGAGCTTTTCTTCAAGTTTCTGCTCTTTGGATGTGAAATTTTCCTGATGCGCTTCTCCGATATTGGTCAG
>JBAWZG010000144.1:0-11327 GCA_037143155.1 Bacteroidia bacterium | reverse complement strand
TGGACTATCGATAAAATGGCGGGAGCACAGAACCTCCTGAATGAAATGACGATTGTGAATTAGAGATGAATTCAGGATTCAGGTCATTCATGGTCATTTGCTTCGTGTCATAAAATTGTCATTTGCTTCGCGTGCGCTTACAATGAATGACTACAAATGACCAAATGACTATAAACAACTAACTTATAAATAAACATTTGGATATTGTAATCTATACCGATGGCGCAGCGCGCGGGAATCCAGGTCCTGGCGGATATGGAACAGTCCTTCTTTCCGGAAAATTCAGAAAAGAATTATCGGACGGATTTGAATTGACCACCAATAACCGGATGGAATTACTGGCTGTTATTGTGGGTCTGGAAAGCTTGAAAGTTGAAAATTCGAACGTGACAATATATTCAGATTCGAAGTATGTTGTCGATGCTGTTACCAAAGGCTGGATTTGGAACTGGGTAAAAATACGCTTCAAAGGCAAAAAAAATGAAGATCTCTGGCTCAGGTTCCTGAAGATCTATCCAAAACATCAGGTGAAATTTTTCTGGATAAAAGGACATGCCAATATTCCTGAGAACGAACGGTGCGACCAGCTGGCAGTTGAGGCTTCGATGCAACCAAACCTGAAAAAGGATACCGGATATTTGGCAAGCCTTTGATCGAAGTGAAGATATTTCGAAGTAATCCATTATTTTTACCGATTCAAAAGAAAACCTGCATGAAGGCCCTTTATAACATTTCCATTTTTTTGTATTCCATTCTGATTAGGCTGACTGCTCCTTTCAACATCAAGGCGAAGCAGATCAACACCGGACGCTCAAAGGTTTTTCCCGGAATCACGGCCAAAATTAAACACGACAAGCCAATCGTATGGATTCATTGCGCTTCGTTGGGTGAATTTGAACAAGGCCGGCCGCTTATTGAGGCCATTAAAAAACAAAATCCTGAATACCGGATTTTTCTGACTTTTTTTTCTCCATCAGGATATGAAATCCGCAAAAATTATGATCTGGCCGATTACATTTTTTATCTACCGGCCGACACCAAAAAGAATGCTCAAAAACTCATTGAATGCATTCGTCCTGAAATTGTGTTTTTTGTGAAATATGAATTCTGGTTTCACTACCTCAACGAATTAAAAAAAAGAAATATCCCTGTTTACTTGTTTTCAGCCATATTCCGCGAAGAACAATTGTTCTTTAAAAACTCACCCTGGGGAAAATGGTATCGAAAAATGCTTTTCAGTTTCAATCATTTCTTTGTTCAGGACAATCAGTCGGTTGATTTGCTTCACCGGGTTGGAATAAAGAATGTGACCAAAGCAGGCGATACCCGGTTCGACCGTGTGGCAGAAATCGCCCGCAACGGTAAAAGCATTCCACTCGTCGAAAAATTTAAAGGAAACAGTCCGTTGGTGGTTGCAGGTAGCACCTGGAAACCCGACGAAGAATTACTGGCTCAATTTATTCACGAGAATCCCGATACAAAATTCATCATTGCGCCCCACGAAACCAAGAAGGGAAATATTGAACGGTTGATAAACCTGTTGAAAACACCGGGAATTTGTTATACCGAGGCAACCGAAGGTTCAGTTATAAACAAGCAGGTCATGATTGTTGATACCATTGGCATCTTGTCATCGATATACAAATACGCTGATCTGGCCTATATCGGAGGTGGTTTTGGCGTCGGTATTCACAACACACTTGAGGCTGCAATTTTTGGAATGCCGATTGTATTTGGCCCGAATTACATGAAGTTTAATGAAGCCACAAGTATGGTTCAGTTAGGTGTTGCATTCCCTGTCAATGATTACCCGGCACTTCAGACAATTCTTGTCAAATTGCTTACTGATGCAGAAAAACGAGCTTCAATCCGATTGGAATGCATTAATTTTACTAAACAAAATATCGGAGCAACGCAGCTAATTTTAAACAAAGTTTTTAACAATTTCTGAAATTCGAATCCATCCGATTCACTGAAATAGTGATCATTCTCAAACTGCTTTATTACAGCTTCTTTCCGGAATAAAAATTTCATTTCTGCAGAATATAAATTTTCATTTTTGCAAACAATTTCCAGTTGAAAAAATGTTAATATATTCTTTATCAACATACTAACACCGTTGCGTTGATAACTTTCGAAATTTTTATTGAAATAAGTATTCGTTTTTTTAATTACAGACCCTATCTTGCATACAGCTAAAACAAACGAACGTGAGCAAAATTTCCGTCACGTTTTCAATCGATTATCAATTATTAAAGATCAAAATTTTTGGGTTATGGCATTCAAAAACGTGGCAGTTGAGCCCCAAACGGGGAGAGTAACGTACTCCCAAAATGAAGCATTTGAAGCTTCTCGGGACTATTTTAAAGGTGATGAACTTGCAGCTACTGTATGGATCAACAAGTATGCATTAAAGGATTCATTCGGCAATCTGTATGAAAAGACTCCTGATGATATGCATCGCAGACTTGCATCAGAAATTGCAAGAATTGAAAAGAATTATGAAAATCCATTGGCCGAAGATGAGATTTTTGATCTACTCCGGGATTTTAAATACATCGTACCTCAAGGTGGTCCGATGACAGGTATTGGCAACGACTTTCAGATTGCCTCGCTGTCCAATTGTTTTGTAATCGGAAACGATGGAGACTCTGATTCGTACGGAGGAATCATGAAAATTGATCAGGAACAGGTACAACTGATGAAACGTCGTGGCGGTGTCGGACACGATCTTTCACACATCCGTCCAAAAGGTTCGCCGGTAAAAAATTCGGCACTCACCTCGACCGGTATTGTTCCTTTTATGGAACGCTATTCCAATTCTACACGCGAAGTCGCCCAGGATGGCCGTCGTGGTGCACTGATGCTCTCAGTATCAGTTAAACATCCTGATGCCGAATCTTTCATCGATGCCAAACTCGAACAAGGTAAAGTAACCGGCGCAAATGTTTCAGTTAAAATTCATGACGATTTTATGCAATCGGTTGAGGCTGGAACACAGTACCGCACACAATATCCGGTTGACTCGAAACATCCAAAATATGTCAAGGAAATTGATGCAGACAGTCTCTGGAATAAGATTGTACACAATGCATGGAAATCAGCCGAACCAGGTATCCTTTTCTGGGACACCATTATTCGGGAATCGGTACCCGACTGTTATGCCGACCTTGGCTACAAAACCGTTTCGACCAATCCATGCGGCGAAATCCCGCTGTGTCCATACGACAGTTGCCGGCTAATTGCGGTCAACCTGTACGCTTATGTTGAAGATCCGTTTACAACAAAGGCCAAATTCAATTTCGAACTGTTCAGAAAACATGTTGCCTATGCCCAGCGCATGATGGATGACATTATTGATCTCGAATTGGAGAAGATCAATGGAATACTTGGAAAGATTGATGAAGATCCTGAAAACGAAGATCTGAAACACATCGAACGTTCCATGTGGCTGAAGATTCAAACTAAAGCCAAAGAAGGACGTCGTACCGGTGTGGGCATAACTGCTGAAGGCGATATGCTTGCTGCTCTGGGATTGCGCTACGGAAGCGATGATGCAACTGATTTCAGCGAAGAAATACATAAAACTGTGGCATTGGAAGCTTACCGTTCTTCGGTAAATATGGCAAAAGAACGCGGTGCTTTTACTATTTACAGCACTGAGCGCGAGAAAAACAATCCAATGATCAAACGACTTCGTGCAGCCGACGAAGAATTGTATCAGGATATGACAAAATATGGCCGCAGAAACATTGCTCTGCTTACCATTGCGCCAACCGGAACAACCAGTTTGATGACACAAACCACTTCAGGAATTGAACCAGTTTTCATGCCGGTTTATAAACGCCGCCGGAAAGTAAATCCGGGTGATAAAAATGTTAAAGTTGACTTTATTGATGAACTGGGCGATTCGTGGGAAGAATATGTTGTTTTCCATCACAAATTCAAAGATTGGATGGGAGTGAATGGTTTTGAACTCAAAAAGAATTATCCAGAAGCTGATTTAGATGAATTGATTGCTAAATCACCCTATTACAAAGCCACTTCGAACGATGTGGACTGGATGAATAAAGTGCGCATGCAGGGGAAAATTCAGAAGTGGGTTGACCATTCCATCAGCGTAACCATCAATTTACCAGCCGACGCTGATGAAGAACTGGTTGGAAGACTATATTTTGAAGCATGGAAGAGCGGCTGCAAAGGCGTAACCGTGTATCGTGACGGATGCCGTTCAGGAGTCCTCATCTCAAATAAAAAAGAAGAAGATCAAGAGGAAGAAGCCGTTTACAGCGTATTCCCAACCAAAAGGCCAACCGAACTGGATGCCGATATCGTGCGTTTCCAAAATTCAAAAGACAAATGGGTGGCATTTATCGGGACCATCGAAGGACGTCCGTACGAAATCTTCACCGGACTTTCTGACGATGAGGACGGAATTTTGCTGCCACGATCGGTAGTCAGCGGAAAAATCATTAAAAACGTCAATAACGACGGAACCAAACGCTACGATTTTCAATATACCAATAAGCAAGGTTACCGTACGACCATCGAAGGACTGTCGTACAAATTCAATCCGGTATTCTGGAACTATGCCAAACTGATTTCCGGCGTTCTGCGTCATGGAATGCCTATCCATAAAGTGGTTGATACGGTTACCAGCCTTCAGTTCGACAACGACACGATCAACAGTTGGAAAGCCGGAGTCGCGCGTGCCTTGAAAAAATATGTTCCGGATGGAACGGTTTCTGAAAGCGCAATTTGTGGCGAATGTGGATCTCACCATGTAACTTATCAGGAAGGTTGCCTGATTTGCCCCGACTGCGGAACTTCCAAATGCGGATAAAAACATAGGTTTGTGTTTTGACATAACTAAAATTTCAGGAGGCTGTCTCAAAAGGGCAGCCTCTTTTTGGACAGTTTTGTTGCTGCAATTCAAATTACAAAAGATAGAACTACATCAATTCACTTTTAAATACTTAATAATGAAAAATTTAAAAATCGCTTGTACACTTTTTTTATCGCTGTTTGTAATAGGATTAACTTTTGCCCAGGACTGGGCAAATACGGCCCGGTTCAAAGACGACAATGCAAAAATAGGCCTACCTGCATCAGGAGAAAAACGTATTGTATTTATGGGAAACTCCATCACTGAAGGCTGGATTAACACCTGCCCTGACTTTTTTGCCGGCAAATCCTATGTCAATCGTGGAATTAGCGGTCAAACCACACCTCAGATGCTGGTCAGGTTCCGCCCCGACGTAATCAATCTTAAACCGGCAGTGGTAGTGATTCTGGCTGGCACAAATGATATTGCCGGAAATACAGGCCCTTCAACTCTGGAGATGATTATGGATAATTTGATTTCGATGGCAGAACTTGCAAAAGCCAACCAGATAAAAGTAGTCCTGAGTTCAGTGTTGCCTGTTTTTGATTACCCTTGGAAACCAGGTGTCCAACCGGCTGAAAAGATAATTGCCCTGAATTTGATGATCAAAACCTATGCTGAAAAGAATGGTTTGGTTTACCTGGATTATTTTTCAGCCACCGTTGATGAACGAAAAGGACTTAAAAAAGAATTATCAGGAGACGGTGTTCATCCTAACTTAGCCGGATATAAAATCATGGAACCATTGGTCGAAGCAGCGATTCAGAAAGCACTGAGCAAAAAATAGATTGAAAGTTTTTTTTTCAAGAACCAAAATTTCAGGGGCTGTCATAATAGGCAGCCTCTTTTCTTTTTCAGAAAAAATATTTGACTCAGATTAAAAAACAGACCATTCTCATTACTTTTTGAAGGATTCTATTATCTTGTTTAAGCGCCAATGATTAATTGGCTGTCAAAAAAAACAAAGAATCATGATTTCGGAAAGCAGCCTTGAGAAACTGAAGATTTTAGCCGGAGCGGCCAAATTCGATGTATCGTGTGCATCGAGTGGAACCCAGCGAAGCAATACCAAAGGAGGAATTGGAAATGCTTCGGCATGGGGAATTTGCCACAGTTTTACCGAAGACGGGCGCTGTGTTTCACTCCTGAAAATCATGCTCAGTAATTACTGCATTTACGATTGTGCTTATTGCATCAATCGCAAAAGCAACGAGATTCCGCGCACTTCATTCACTCCGGATGAAATTGCCAACCTCACCATTGAGTTTTACCGCCGGAATTATATCGAAGGACTTTTCCTCAGTTCCGGCGTTTTGGTCAATCCCGATCACACGATGGAACGGATGGTTTCCGTTGCCAAATTATTGAGAACAGAACATCGCTACAACGGCTACATTCACCTGAAAGCCATTCCCGGAGCAAGCCCGCAACTAATTGCCGATGCAGGTCGCTGGGCCGATCGACTGAGCGTGAACATTGAAATCCCAACCGAAAACAACCTGAAACTATTGGCTCCCGACAAAGATTTCAAGAGTGTTTTGGAACCCATGAAAATCATTTCAGCGAACATTCTGGAATCGAAAGCAGAACGGAAAATTCACCGGAACGCACCGCTTTTCAGTCCGGCAGGACAAAGTACCCAACTGATCATCGGAGCTACCGACGATACCGATCACACCATTCTGAAACTATCGTCAGCACTCTATTCCCGCAGAGATCTGAAACGGGTGTATTATTCGGGTTACATTCCGGTAAACAGCTACGACACCCGGCTTCCGGCATTAAACGCACCCCCACTTCGCCGCGAACACCGCCTGTATCAGGCCGACTGGCTGTTACGATTTTATGGTTTCGGAAGTCAGGAGATTGTTAATGCTGAAAATCCGAACCTTGACCTTGAACTCGATCCAAAAGTCAGCTGGGCCTTGCGCAATCCTCACCTTTTCCCGATTGATATCAATAAGGCAGATCCGGCGATGCTGCTGCGAATTCCCGGAATCGGAACGCGGTCGGTTCCACTCATTTTATTGGCCCGTCAGCACCAGCGGTTGAATTCGACGCATCTGAAAAAAATGGGAGTAGTGATGAAACGGGCCCGGTATTTTATCACCTGCAACGAACTTCGGTCACAAAACGTTCAGGAGTTGAAACCGGAACTGGTTCGGCAGCTTCTGCTCGAAAAGAAACCCGTTGGAAGTGATGGAGCCGTTCAGTTGAAGTTATTTCATCCGATGATGCCCGCGCTGAGATAGCGAAAAGTGATCAATATTCAGTCGCAGTTGGCAGTGCATTCGTAGTCATTGATGATCAATTGTTTCACGTCATTCATAGTAACGCATGTTTTACAATGAATGACTTAATGACTAATAATGACCATCAATGACTATGAACTTAAAATCCCACACGTAATCCAATGAACGTTTTTTTATTCGACAATACCTTTGAAGGTCTTTTGACGCTGGTTTTCGAAAGTTACCGGCTAAAATTATTTCCTGATGAAATCCTTTCCGGAGAAGGAAGTCCGGGCGTTTTGTTTGGCCCGACGATAGCCGTTTTGACCGACGACCGGAAAGCCGAACGGGTTTGGAAAGGAATCATTTCACACTCTTCGGAAGAAAATGCTCACCGCATTTATCGTGTTTTTCTGGCCGATATTCGGGATACGCCTTTGCTATTGGCGAAATTCATCTGTTTTACCATCGATTCGGTTAAAAACCAAGAGACGAATTTTGCCGAGCCATTGGTACTTGAGGTTCATAAAATCCATCAGAAGGTCTGCAAGGAAGCTCATCGGGTTCAGATGTTTGTACGGTTTCAGAAAACAGTTGAAGCAAGTTATTACGCTTCGTTTGCCCCCATGTACGATGTTCTTCCGCTGTGTATTCCTCATTTCCGCGACCGCTATGCCGACCAGTCCTGGATTATTTATGATCTGAAACGCAATTACGGATTTCTGTATGACTTAAAAAACGTTTCGCGGGTGGTGTTTGACGAGCTGAAAGTAAACATCCAAAATGGACAATTACATTCTTCTTTACTTGCTGAAGATGAAAAACTATTCCAGCAACTTTGGAAGCAATACTATAAAAGCATCTGCATTCAGGAGCGAAAAAACGACAAGGTACATCGTCAGTTGCTTCCCAAACGATTCTGGAAATATCTTCCGGAGAAAGGCATACTTTGAATTTTTACTTACAAACTGATCATCTGATCTTACTACTTTTCCTAATCAAAATCATCAAGCAGAAGACTTTTCGTTTGAATGCTTAATTCTGCTATCTTGCAACAGATTTGAACAGTGATTAATCATTCAGCTGATTGAGGATGACAACTAATTTTTTCAATCATATAGCTCAGGAATTTGACAGGCCGTTTCAAAACCCTGTTCTGGTTTTTTCTGTCATTCTATTCATTATCCTGCTCTCACCTATCTTGCTGCGGAAACTCAAGGTTCCGGCAATTATCGGACTAATTATTTCAGGAGTAATTATTGGACCTCACGGCATTAACTTGCTTGAACAAAACTCGGCCGTCAAACTGTTCTCAACCATTGGTCTTTTATACATCATGTTTATTGCTGGTCTGGAACTCGACCTGCAGGAATTTCAGCGCAATAAAAACAAGAGTCTGATATTTGGATTCCTGACTTTTACCATCCCACTGGTATTCGGATTTCCGGTTTGCTATTATTTTCTTGGCTATGATTTTACCGCCAGCCTGCTCATATCCAGCATGTTTTCGACTCACACCATGGTTTCGTACCCCATCGTAAGCAAGTTCGGGATTTCAAAAAATGAAGCTGTTGCCATTACGGTTGGCGGCACAATTCTGACCGACACTGCAGTACTGATACTTTTGGCTGTTATATTGACTTCCGACAAAGGAGGGCTGGGAGTTTCCTTCTGGGTTCAGCTCATCGGTTCGCTGGCTGTATTTTCAGGAATTATGTTCTGGCTCATTCCAAAGATTACCGCATGGTTTTTCCAGAAACTCGAAAGTGAGAAAACCTCCCACTTCATTTTTGTGTTGTCGGTCTTGTTTTTCTCAGCATTCCTTGCCGAACTCGCAGGAGTAGAGCCAATTATCGGAGCATTTGTTGCAGGTCTTGCACTCAATAAACTAATCCCGTATTCGTCCACTTTAATGAACCGGATAGAATTTATCGGACAATCGATTTTTATCCCATTTTTTCTGATTAGTGTAGGAATGCTGGTTGATATATCCGTCCTTCTCAATGGACCAACCGCTGTAATTATTGCGGTTACATTATCGGTAGTTGCACTGATCGGAAAATGGCTGGCAGCTTCGGCTACCAGTAAAATTTTCAGATATACATCCGATCAGCGAAACCTCATTTTCGGATTAAGCAGTTCGCACGCTGCAGCTACTCTTGCTGTAATTCTGGTTGGTTTCCAAACCAAAATAATCGACGAAAACGCACTGAATGGTACAATTTTACTGATCCTTGTAACTTGCCTGACTGCAACTTTAGTGACAGAGAATACCTCGCGGAAAATACTTTCAAATGAAAAAGACGAACCTGTCGCTGGAGATCCTTCTCCTGAGGTTGAGCATATTATGATGCCAATAGCCAATTTAAACAACATGGAGTTGTTGCTCGAGTTTGCCCTTTATGTGAAAAATAAAAAATCGGGAAATCCGATCACCATTTTATCGGTTGTTCCCAATAATGAGGAAGCGGAGAAAAATCTGGAACGGGCCAAAAAGAACCTTCAATCGCTGGTTAAAATGGCTTTAGCAAACGACACAACGGTCAATATCATTGCTACCATCGACCACAATATTGCCGGAGGGATAATCCGGACGTCACGCGAAATTATGTCGGACACGATTATGATTGGATGGCCCCGGAAAACCGGAATGATTGAGCGGTTTATTGAAACAAAAACCGATTCGATTATTTCACGGACAAGCAAAGCCGTATATATTTGCCATTTTGAAATTCCGCTGGTCGGTCACAAAAAAATCGTTTTAGTTTGTCCGCATTTGGGAGAGTTCGAACCCGGTTTTGACATCTGGCTTTCAAAAATATTAGTTCTTTCCAAAGAGCTGAGTATAAATATCCTGTGCTATTGCAATAACAAATCGAAGGAAGCCATTACCAATCATTTCAGCCAGCAAAAACTCAACGGCGGATTTGCTTTTTCTGATGAATATGATTTACCAAATTTCAAGGTTCTTCAGAAGTACGTTTCGCCTGAAGATCTCCTGATTTACATCGCTGCGCGCCGCACTTCGGTTTCATTTGATAACTGCATGGATAAAATTCAGGAAAAGCTTGAAAAGCAATTCGGCAGCCAAAGCAAGATCATTGTTTATCCGGGGACCTTCAACATCGACAGTAAATTCAGTGAATACGGCGATATCAACCCTGAACCGCTAAATCAGGGTTATGAACAAGTTCAGAAATTTGGTAAGAATCTGGGGAACTTGTTAAAACGTGATCATCGCAAATCAAGAAACAAAAGTTAACTGACACCACAAATTTGACTTTTTTATACACCCGCCATAGAACCTGCAAAATTTAAAGCACTGAGCACTCCGTTTTTGAAGCTGCGCCCGATTGGTAATTCCTTCCCCAGAATTTCAATGGGGTTGGCGGTAAACGCCTCGATCTTACTGACAGAAACAATGAATGATATATGAATCCGAAGGAAATTTTCGCCGGATAATTTCTCTTCCATCTCTGCCATGCTGGTTTTGGTGATGATTTTCCGTTTCTCGGTGAATATCTGCACATATTCGCTCAGCCCTTTGATGTACCTGATTTCGGAAAGATGTAACTTAATTTGTAGGTTTTTAATGGATCACTTCATTTTGTTGTGGGCCAATTTCTAAAGGTCAATTTAAAATCCATTTTCTGTCCTTAGGCCGGACTGGCCCTTACTTTTCCATTCCCTGCCCGCGGCAGGCGGGGATGAAAAGTAAGCAATCCCGATTACTCGGGATGTCAAAACGAACCCTCAGCCGGGCGTTTTGACGGCTTGCGCGCTTGCTTCGATCTAATTGACAGAAGTATAGAACCAAAACACTTTATCTATTTAAGCGGCCATGGTGTTCTACCGCCTAAGGAGAAAAAGCGTTAAAAAAACCGAAGAAGCGAGCGTTAAGAAAATTTCCCTGTTTGACGACCAAAGGGAGGAGTTTGGAAATTTTTAGCGGAACGTATTCGGTTTTTAGCTTTTTCTCCTTCAGCGGCGGCGGCCCGATACATCGGTCTGGTTACTTTTTCCCTTCAGCTGGAAAAAGTAACAGCCCGTCCGGCTTGAGGACAAAGTATTGAAATAGAATATATTTTAAAATTATTCTAAACATTAAGGATATTCCCCCTCAATAATATCATGTGATCCCTTTTGTGACTATCTAATTGGCAATATTCAAATATTTTTCATGATTGGCTGAACAAAATCAATGCTCATTC
>JBAWZG010000143.1:0-11332 GCA_037143155.1 Bacteroidia bacterium | reverse complement strand
GCATTTCTTCATCCGACTCATTTATTGCCTGATCAGTTGACGAAGCTGGATGATGCGAGTTTTTCATTTCAGAAAAGCAAAATGAAAAATGAGCCTGAATTAAAAGCTGCGTTTCCTTCCAAAAAAGATTCACGAAAGCTTTCATGGAAAATCCTCGCATTTCCTTTATTCAATAAGCAGTTCGTGTTTTTTCTGGCCTTTCTGGAATTGATTTTGATCTGGATTTTACAAGGAACGACCTATAACAATTCCAATGGAACTTTTGTCGGGCAACTTGCTGTTCAGGAAAACGTGAAACAAACCGTGTCCTTAATTTTTGCCACCCTTTTACACAATCCGCTATTCATTTTAATCAGTGCCATACTGATTTTCGGGTGCATGGTATTTGCCGACACCCGACGCATCAAACGACTAAACTGGATCATGGGATTGCCTCACGGGCTTATTCAATGGTTCAATTTCATGTTTTGGATAGCCTTGTTTGCCAAAGTCTTTCATCCTATATTTTCTGAAATGCAGGAAATGCTCATGATCATTCTGACAACCATCTCGGCAGCATTTTGCAGCGGAATTGCAGGTTCATTTATTCTTGGATTTTATCTCTGGCTGAGCGTGTACATTTTGAAAGTTCATCTCGACGAAGGGTTCTCAGCATTGGGATATCAGCATTACAAGAACTTCCTGCGCATTCATATAACGAAAGATCAGTTGACTATTTATCCGGTGGGAGTTGACCGGGTGACTACCAACTGGAGGCAATCCGGAGAAGGTGAAACCCTGAAATTTGAAGGCCCAATTCCTGAATGTCATTTAATAGAACCGGCAATTATTATTAAAAACTCATAGATAGAAACTTTCATGCCAAATCACTTTTAACTGACATGAAGATGATTATAAAACCACAATTCAAAACTTTGCTTTTTTTAAGCCTCCCCTTTTGGGGGAGGTTTGGAGGGGGCTTATAAATTAGAAACAATATGAAACGCTTATCAAAACCAATCACCGCGATTAAGTCGCATTATCCGTTTGTCATCATCGGATCAGGTTATGGCGGAAGCATAGCTGCATCGCGCCTTTCACGTGCCGGAATTCAGGTGTGCCTGCTTGAAAAGGGAAAGGAATTTCGCCCGGGCGAGTATCCCTGGGATTTGGACGATGCGGCCAAAGAGATGCAGGTGAATAACGACAAACAACATATTGGCAGCAAAACCGGTTTGTACGAGTTTTACATGGGTAAAGAAATGACCGTATTTAAAGGTTGCGGGTTGGGAGGCACTTCCAATGTGAATGCCAATGTTTCCATTGAGCCTGAACCCCGGGTATTTGAGGATGTGCGTTGGCCGGCAGCCATCCGGAATGAGATGCAATCACTCAAAGATGGCTATGATTTAGCGCGGAAAATGCTTAAACCGTCTCCTTATCCTGAAGGAAATCCCGGTTTTCCTGAATTGGCTAAGTCAAAAGGGATGAAGACCTCGGCGGCAGCTATGAAAGAAGAATTCAGATACCTGGACATCAATGTGAATTTTGAATACGACAATCAACTGAACCACGTCGGAGTTGGACAACACAAGTGCAACAACTGCGGCGATTGTGTGACCGGTTGCAATCACCATGCAAAGAATACGTTAATCATGAATTACCTTCCTGATGCGGTGAATCATGGTGCTGAAATTTTCTGCGAAACTGGTGTTCAATACATAGAACGGAAAGACAACAAATGGTTGGTTTACTTTGAACTTTACAATCTTGGCCGTGAAAAGTTTGATGCACCTTTACTTTGTATTACCGCCGATAATGTGATCGTTTCTGCCGGCGCGCTGGGAAGTACTGAAATTTTACTGCGATCGCAGGCCAAAGGCTTGACTGGCTCAGCTGCTTTGGGCAGACATTTCACAGGTAACGGCGATGTGCTTGGATTTGGTTATAACAATGATGTGAAAATAAATGGCATTGGTTTGGGCAAGCACTTTGCCGATGTGGATAAAGAACCAGTTGGTCCCTGTATCACATCGATCATCGACATGCGTAACCGGGAGATTCTCAATGATGGGATGACACTCGAGGAAGGCAGTATTCCGGCGCCAATTGCGCCATTGCTTACTTCAGCATTTATCTCACTTTCCAGGTTAATGGGCAAGGATACTGACGGAGGCTGGCAGGATTGGGTTGCCGAGAAAAAACGTGAAGGAGTGAGCTTGCTGAAAGGACCTTATCACGGAGCAATAAACAACACCCAGGTTTATCTGGTGATGACCCACGATGACGGTAATGGCACGATGTCTCTTGAAAATGACCGTTTGGAACTGAGCTGGCCCGATGTAGGCAAAGAGAGCATTTTCAAAAAAGTAAATGGTCAGCTTCAGGAAGCCACAAAAGCCTTGGGCGGAACCTACCTGCCCAATCCGGAATGGAATAAGTTAATGAATTACGACATGGTAACGGTGCATCCGTTGGGCGGTTGCGTGATGGGCGATGATGCTGCAACAAGTGTGACCAATCATGTTGGTCAGGTTTACAGCAATACTTCAGGAACTGATTTGCACGATGGTTTATTTGTGATGGACGGTGCAATCATACCACGTCCACTCGGCACCAATCCGCTGCTCACGATTTCAGCTTTGGCTGAACGTAATTGCAAATTCATTATCGAAGCCAATCAGAAATCGCTGAACTACGATTTTAGTATGATCACAAAATCACCTTTGACCGAGAACGAAGCAGGAGTCTCTTTCACCGAAACGATGCGTGGATTTATTTCACTTAATGAAAAATCGGACTTCAAGAAAGGATACGACGAAGGAGAGAAAAGCAATTCAACATTTGACTTCACGTTGACCATTCAGTCTCAGAATGTGGAAACCTTTGATGCCGACAGCAGCCATAAAGCCGAACTGATCGGAACGGTGAATTGTCCGGCTTTGTCGAAGTTCCCGATTACCGCCACTGACGGAGTTTTCAACCTCTTTGTAAATGATGATCCGGCAGGAAAAGTCAAACTGATGAAATACGGGATGAAACTGAATACTTATGAGGGTGCGGCTTTTTATTTCTATGGATTTAAAGAGATCAAAGATGACAAGGGTTTTGACCTTTGGAGCGATACCACGACTCTTTATATTACCGTTTATGAAGGCACCGATGAAAATAGCCCCGTCAAAGGCAAGGGAATCCTGAAAATAGCAATGGGCGATTTTATAAAGCAATTGACAACCATGAAGGCCATTCATGCGGATAGTGCCGGGGAATCAGTGAATTCAGTTTCTAAATTCGGGAAGTTATTTGCCGGCGAAGTTTGGCAAACCTATTTTTAAAATTTATGAAGGTTACATCCGGTACAGAAGAAGATTCGCCAACGCCAGATCACCGCATTTCCGTTTCGGGGTACGGAATTGTTGCGACCATCGGATTTATCGTATCGCTTTCGCTGGTTTATTACTACCTTCAGTTTATTCAGGGTAAAGTTTCGGATGAAGTTGACCAACGGATTTTTTACCTGATCCTGATCTGCTTTGGAATTTCGGTCAGTGCACTTGTTTTTGGCGTGATGAACACCTATGCTGTTTTAACCGGAAAGCAGCAAAACATGAGCCTGAAAATGACCGGACCAGGAGTTGGAGTAATTCTGGTGGTAATGGGTGGTTTATACCTACCACAAAAGTCTCCTGAAAAAAATGTCACGATCCGGGTTTTCGACTGGAAAAAGAACCCGGTAACCGATGGTGATGTCAAAATATATCTGAAAGAATATATCCGTAACCAATCCATCGATAAAATGGGTCAGGCGCTTTTTAGCGGCATTCCTTCCGAAATGATGAAAAACAAGATGAAAATCGAAGTTTCGAGCCCTGGTTATGCCACCAAATATTTTGACACGCTGGTTACCAGTTCCAATCCACTCGAACTCATGCTGCCGCTTACCACGGTGGTTTATATTTCAGGCCGGATAAAGACTGCGGCAGAAGTTCCCATAAAAGGCGTGGAAATTAGTGTTGACGGAACGCGCTACTTTGCCATTTCGATTACCGATGGTTCGTACAAGCTCAGGCTTGAAGAATATACACTTGGCGACGAAATTACGCTAACCACTTCGCATAAAGACTTTGAGGATAAAACCACATTGCTCCGGATCAATTCACCGGATATCCGGAATCAGGATATTTTCTTAAACCCTGTCGCCCATTAAAATTTTGGCCATGAAAACAATCGTTTTTTACATTAGTTTGCTGATCCTTCTTTGTTCCCGGGCTGAAAGTCAGGTTCTCATCATAAAAGGGAAGGTGAAATGTATGAATCAAACCTTCAACTCGACCAAAGGGGCTGAAAACATTGTGATCGTTCCGGCCTTTATGCCATCGAAGTCAACGGTAACCTTATCAGAACCTTCAGGATATTTTGAGCTGAATACCGGCGTAACACTTGCAAAATTACAAGACAAGATGGTGACAATCTACGCCGTTTCCCGATGCTCCAACTGTAAAGAGATCGCTAAGCGGGTATTTATTTCTGAAGATCAGGACAGGCAAAACCGGAATGATGCCAAGCAATACGTAACCATAAAAGACTGGATGTTGAAAACCAGTTGCACAAAGGCAGAACTTTATCCTTTTACGGCTGACAGCGTTTTAAGGATAATCGTTAAACAGCCCGATCAGAATCTGGAAAATGTGTCAGCAAGTACTGCGCTGGTTGGAGCCCCGGCAATCTTAAATCTTTTAACAACAATTACTCCTGTGCTGGGCGTTTTGGCAAACGACGGACCTTTCAGGATACAATCGCTTGATGCGGGAAAAATTAATTACGGTCAGTTTTTATTGGCTTCTCCATTATCGCAATCGGCCAATACCGGCTTCAATTTTGCTCCTTCGCGCGATTTGTCTGAAGCGATGTTCTGGAACCCCTCAGCAATTGCTTACAGTAAGAAACCAAACAATATCAGTTTACTCACCAATGTCCGGAACAATGTAAAGCTCGGTGGATTTTTTAAGATCAATGAACAAATTTCAGTGGCTGCCGGAGGAATTTATACACTACAGGATGAGCGAAGGGTATCTCATTTCGTAGGTGTCTCACCTGATAATTCCGGGAATCAATTACAGGTTGACTCAACGAAAATGAAACTTCAGGAATATGCCGCATTTTTAAGCCCTGTTTATAAGGTGAATAATAAGTTCAGTATAGGATTAACCTTGAAATCGGTTTGGCAGAATTTCAATATTCCAAATACTTTATTTGTAGCGCCTAACTATGCGGGAACCGTAATTGGCACTTTTACCGACAGCATCATCAAAGATGTACATTTTGATGTGGATATGTCAGCAACATTTAAGCTAACCAATGCTTTTCAGGTTGGGCTTAACCTGATGAACCTTGCAGGTACTAAATTGTATAACGATGCCTTTGTTCCGGGGCAAGCTGAGATACCGATGCAAAATCAGCGTTCGCTTGGTCTGGGGCTCGATTACAAATGGCAGCGCTTTAATGTGGGAGCCGATCTGCTTCTCACCAAAGATGAGCTTTATGATGCGGCAATTGGGGTAAACTATGTGCCGTTCAACAATGCCTTACTTTCAGCAGGTTTTGCTGTAAAACAAATGAGCTACTCCTTTGCTTTCAGGATAAAGAACTTCAGGATTGCCTATATTAACAACAATGACTTTCTGATTAATGAGCGAAGGGAAAGTAAACTTGGCGGATTCTTTGATGGCAAGATTTATGGCGGATTTATTTTTGATTTGAACTGAATAACTTGATACTTGCGTTATGGGATGGATGAATGATATCGGGAAAGCTATTAGTTCTGCAGTAGATGCTGTTGCCGAAGTTGCAACAACAATTGCTACTGCGATAGGAGATTTCGTTGGCGATGGATTTGAAACAACCGGAAATGCTGTCCAGGATGGTTTAAATGTGATTGGAAACCGGGTAAGCGGAATTCCAGGTGTTGGCGGTTTCCTCAAAGGAACTTTTGCATGGATGGGCGGGATCATCGCAGGAGCAGCCAACCTGGCAGGTGGAATAGTCAAAGCTGCGTTTGGAATCGTGTCGGGTGCCTTAGGCGGATCAATACGGATTATTGGCGGAATACTCTGTCTCAACTGGTCGCTTATACTGAAAGGACTTATTGACATTGGTTCCAGTATAGCCGGAGGTGTTCTTGTGGTATTGGGAACGCTTTTATCTCTTATTCAGCGGATTATTTTCTGTCAGAACAATGAGAGACCTTTGACTCAAATGGAAAAAGTAATGCTCAGGAAGGTATTTCATCATTCTGTTTCGCTTTACAAGATTAGAATCATTGAAGGTTGGTCAGGACTTTACGGAATTACCAATGATGGGGCATTTACTTTAGGCAATACCATCTATTCCAATCAAACCAATTTAGCTAAAGAACCCTACACATTGGTTCATGAATGTACGCATGTTTGGCAATATCAGAATCTTGGCCCCAGATACACCAGCGATGCCCTTGGAGCACAAATTATTTATGGCCGAAACTGGAGCCGGCATGATGCCTACAACTGGATGGATGAAATCGGCCGGGGCAACTCACTTTGGAAAAATTTCAATAAAGAAGCGGCAGCCCAGTTTATACAGGATGTATGGAAAGTGGGGACCATGTCGCCGCTACTAATTGGTTTTAACGATGGAAACGGTACATTCTATGAAGCCGGAGAAGGTTTTGCATCAACCAGTGTTGGAAAATTCGTTTTTGAAGGCATTGACTTCAGCAAGTTGGCGATTGGTTCGGTAAAGAAATTGCGAAAGGCTTTTAATATTAGGCTGTCGCGCTTCATTGCAAATTAAATATAACATGAGCCAGCCGAAATCTTGGGCATCAGAATAAACACCTAAATCTTTTTAGTATTTTTGAAATTGACCTAAACAATAATGAAAATGAAACGAATAGCGATTTTTTGTGATGGAACCTGGAATACTCCGGATAAGACTGAGGATGGGAAACTTTGCCAGACCAATGTGGTAAAAATGGCCAATGCACTTTTACCTGCTTCAAATGACGGGAAATTACAATTGCTATACTATGACACTGGAATAGGCAGTGAAGGAAATATGTTTCAGCGAATTTTTGACGGTGCAACAGGTTACGGTATTTCAGAAAATATTCTTCAGGCCTACCGTTTTATCATTCAAAATTACGAACCGGATGATGAACTTTTCCTGTTTGGATTCAGCCGGGGAGCATTTACCGTGCGCAGCTTATCCGGATTGATCAGGAATTCAGGAATTTTAAAGATTCAACACTTGGATCAGATACAAAAGGCATATAATATCTACCGGTCTCGAAAACTGGATCTTCAACCACGGGCAGTTGAAGCTACTCTTTTCAGAAAGACATTTGCAGTTGAAGAGACTACCAAAATAAAATTTATCGGGGTATGGGATACCGTTGGCGCATTGGGAAATCCACTGGTATTAAATGGTTTTTTTACTAAGCGGAATCAGTTTCACGATACGGAATTATCTTCAAAAATTGGTCATGCCTTTCATGCCCTGGCTATTGACGAGAACCGGAAGAATTTTGAAGCAACTTTATGGCATCAGCAAGAGGGTTCAAAAGGTCAGGTTCTGGAACAGGTTTGGTTTGCTGGCATTCATTCTGATGTAGGTGGCGGTTATCCTGAAAAAGAAACGGGCTTATCGGATATTGCATTAAAGTGGATGCATGAAAAGGCCGAGAGTTGCCATCTGAATTTTGGCAATCTATTGCTAAATCCAAATCCTTTGGCTTCGATGCATCAATCATATACCGGATATTACAAACTGAAGGCAAAATTCTATCGTCCGATTCGTCATATATTTCCAGACAAGGGGATTACAAACGAAACCCTGCATTCCTCGGTGGTAGAGAGATATAAGAATAATGCGAACTACCGGCCAAAAAATCTGGAGGAATATTTTAAAAGGAACGTACTTTGAAAAGTATTTTTTTCATCGCTCATTATGCCAACAGCTCCTTCGTTGACAATAACCCGCAAGCGGCATAAATATCCTGGCCGCGACTGGCACGGATGGTGGTTAAAATTCCTTTGTCGTTCAGTTTTTCCTTAAATTTCTGAAGGGTATTTTCATCTGTTCCTTCAAGCGGTGTGCCCGGAATGGGATGAAAACGAATTAAATTAATCCGGCATTTGATGCCATTCAGAATTTTGCACAATTCCTGAACATGCCGCGGTGAATCGTTCAGGCCTTTAAACACGATGTATTCAAATGAAACCCGGCGCTGACGGCCAAAATCCCAGCTTTTGATTTCATGAATGACTTCTGCCAGCGGATACGCAACCTGCACCGGCATCAGTTTTTGGCGCTCGTCATCGAACGGAGTGTGCATGCTTACTGCCAGATGCGCTTCTGACTGATTCAGGAAAGTGACCATTCCTGGTACAATGCCAATGGTTGAAACGGTTATCCTGCGAGGACTCATGGCAAAACCCCATTCAGAAGTCAGGATTTCAAGGCTTTTCAGAACTTCTTCCAGATTGTCGAACGGTTCGCCCATGCCCATGTACACGATGTTCGTTACTTCGTGCCACTCCGGAATATTCCGGATCTGGTTTACGATTTCGCCGGCAGTTAATTGTCCCTGGAAACCTTGTTTGCCTGTCATACAAAACAAACAACCCATTTTACATCCCACCTGCGATGAGACGCAGACCGTTTTGCGATCCTCATCAGGAATCATGGCTGTCTCGATAAATTTATTCTGTGCAGTTGGGAAAAGGTATTTCTTCGTTCCATCGATGCTTTCCTGAACCTTCGTTGAATGGATTAATCCAAACGTGTATTTTTCATTCAGAATTTCGCGTGCTTTTTTCGAAAGGTTGGTCATTTCATCAATGGTAGAAATGTCTTTCTGATAAAGCCATTCAGCCATTTGTTTGCCGGCAAACTTTGGTAATCCGAGTTCAATGGCCAAATCAATCAGTTCATTGAGCGTTTTTCCGAAAAGTGGTGTTTTTATTGACATCATATCTGTTTTTCCGGTTTCAAAAATACAAAACTACGACGACAAAGCATCAAAACCTTTTTTTTGCATTTGAATTAATCACACCATAAGGATTCGATGGAATGTTGGATTGTTTCGTTTTCCCAATTTTGATTAACGCGTTTTCACGTAAGTACGCGTTTTTTAATGGAAAAATGCGTTTAAAACAGTGTCAGAAAAAAAATCTTCTACTTAAAACATTCTTTGAGTATTAATTATCAATGGGATAGATGCCTGATCAAAGTAAGATTAGTTTAGTGTTCCTTAAATGGCACGGCATTTGGCTCTGTAAAAAAAATATTTATACCAATTGTTGATTTTCCATGAATATTTATTCGTTTTGTCCACAAAATGTCCACGCAAGGAAACGCATTTATAGTTTAATTACATCTAATTTAGGCTTTTAGTAAAACATAATGGAGATGGTTCATTGCATTATATTATCTGTTTATCACAGAAGTATATTCTGATGTGAGGCTTGCAGAAGTATTTGAAAAAATGGCTAAGCCCCTCATAAGAGGATTTTGGGTAGAATAACATTGAAGACAGTATTTTACTCCGCATTGGAATCAAATGGAACTTCAGAAAAAAAATTAAGCAATGAAAAGGATATTTTGCTTATTCGTACTCATATGTGGAATAATAATTGCCTTTGAGGCCAATGTGATTGCAGAAAGCAATTTTTCCGATCCAACTTTGGTGAATTCATCTGAAAATCTTGTTATTAGCTTCGTTACTTCAAAAGGCGATGCTTCAACTGTAGTAGTCGAATTCAATACCACGCTGAATAAAGCATCCGCCGAAATCAAGGGAAATTATTCCATTGATAATGGAGTTACGGTGTTGAATGCAAAACTTGCGCTTGATTTGAAATCTGTTATTCTTACCACATCTCCAATGTCAGTGCGTACTTACCTTCTAACGGTTTTCGGGGTGAAAAGCAATGCAATTCCTTCCAGTTCTTATATACCTGGTAAAGTAGAATTCTTTCATGAGGGAATGCATGAGGGAACAGTTGCATGTTATAACCTGGATAGCTTATTTATGGATGGTTTGGATACATTGGTCGTTGATGCGACAGCTAACCACAATAACGGCGAGTCAGAAAATGGCGGATATACTACCGGGGGTTATTTTGGCAATGCAATGGGTTTCGATGGTTTAAAAAGCTATGTTCAATTTTTACCTTCACCCTCTTTTAATATTACAGGAAATCAGGTTTCTATTTCACTCTGGGCCAAATTGAATCTATTGCCGACAGAACTTATTGATGCATACGGACCTTTGTTTGATTCTGAAGCCGACCAATATGTTATGTATGAAGATAAAGGAAACAATCAACTGCGTTTCAAAGTTACAACATCTGAGGGAGCGGAGCGGCCAGGTATTTCAAGTGATGATCTCGTAACCGGTGAATGGATTTATTTGGTAGGAGTATATAATGGCTCGCAGATTATGATCTATAAAAATGGCGTATTGAAAGATATGCATTCACTTTGCGGAAATATCAAAATAGATCAGGCAGCTACTTTGGGTAAATCAGGTACTTCTTTTTTTAGTGGAAGTATCGACCAGGTGGAAATTTTCAATGTAGCCCTTACTGCAGAAGAAATTCTAAAAAAGTATCATCTGAAAGAAGTGCCTATAGCTTCATTTCCTTTATCCGCCAAACCACTTTCGGAATCAGATTGCAGCGTATATCCGAATCCCAGTGACGGACAGTTTACAATAGCGCTCAATTCTCTTTCATATCATGGGGCAAAAGTGGAGCTCATTGACTTGTTAGGTCGTGTTGTGTTTACCGACAGGTATTTCAGCAACAGGATACAGATTAATCTACAATCTGTGAAAAACGGCTTGTACCTGCTCAATATTTCCACTGATACAGGGATTTATAAAGACCGTTTAATCATCAGACAGGATCTTTAAAAATAGATTTCAGCCAGGATATTTTGGTACGGAACGCCTTTGGAAATAAGGAAATCTCGTACTTCTACCACCATCAAAGCTTTGCCGCAAAGATAATAGTTAATATCGACAGGCAGTTCATTTATTTCTTCGAGGTATTTGGTTACCCGGCCAGGATATACATTGCACGATTGTTCCTGAGAGCAACAGCGGATATAGCGCTTTCCCATCACCCATTCGAGTTCATCTTCAAAGTAAAACTGATTCAATTGCCGGGCGCCGTGTATGAGCGTTTTGTTTTCTGAAATTCCGGAGCGAAACATGCTGTAAAACGGGGCTATTCCGGTACCTGTAGCAATCCACCAGGCCGGTTTCTTTCCGTCCTGAAAACTTCCGTAAGGTTTACAAGTCCAGATTTTC
>JBAWZG010000142.1:0-11346 GCA_037143155.1 Bacteroidia bacterium | reverse complement strand
ATAATTATACATTAGTCAGATCGGATTATTGTACATGGTAGAGTGTCAGTTATGAGGTATGAAAAACTGAACTAGCGCCTACGGCATTATTTCGGAAATTTGGTTCAGGAAAATCCAAAGACTTAACTTTTCCGGAATGTGGAAATAACTTTTGAGAAAATGTTGGAGAGAGATACTACTAGGTGATGTGATGAACTTTTGTTAAATAAAACCCCCTTTGTTAGAAATAACAAAGGGGCAAACTAAACTTTCGATCGTCTATCTATTTTTGAACAAACTTTATGATGTCCAAAATAGTTTCTATTTTCATCTATTTTCAAAGTTCATTTCACTACACTGAATTTATAAATTGAACTTGTTTGATAAATATCCCCTGACCTTAATATAATAGAAGGAAAGTTTGGATGGTTGGGCGAATCAGGGAAATGCTGAGTTTCCAAAGCAAGCGCTTCGCGGTATTTAAAACTTTTTCCGCTTTTTCCGGTATCAACTCCTGTCATGAAGTTTCCTCCGTAGAATTGCAAGGCAGGTTCCTGTGTAAAAATTTCCATTTTACGTCCACTAACAAGTTCAACAACGGTGGCTGCCAGCGACATTTCGCCAACTGAAGGTTTGTTTAGCGCGAAGTTATGGTCGTAACCCAGACCATGTTTCAACTGGATGTTGGTTTTAACTTGTCCAAGATCGGTTCCGATGGCTTTTCCGGCTCTGAAATCGAAAGGAGTTCCTTCAACCGGCTCATTGCCTGCCAGAGGAATCAGTGTTGAATCAACAGGCGTATAAGCATCAGCATTAATAGTTAGAACTTGGTCGTTGATGGTTCCACTTCCTTCGCCAGCCAGATTCCAGAAAGCATGGTTGGTAAGGTTGACCGGGGTACTTTTGTCGGTGGTGGCTTTATAACTCATCACAACTTCGTTTTTCGAATCGAGCAAATACTGAACTTCAACATTCAGGTTTCCGGGATAACCCATTTCGCCGTCTTTCGATAAATAGGTCAAAACAATTGACGAATCTGATACTGCTTTTACGTCCCAGATTACAGCGTGGAATCCACCAGCTCCGCCATGAAGATGATTAACTCCGTTGTTACAAGGAAGGGTATATTCTTGTCCTTCGAGGGTAAACTTACCTTTGGCAATGCGGTTTCCAACGCGGCCAATCAAAGCTCCGTAGAATACTTCTTTGGCTTTTAGGTAACCGTCGATGCTGGAAAATCCAAGCACGATGTCTCCCATTTTCCCTGTTTTATCCGGAGTACAAAGGCCAACGATACGTCCGCCATAATTGGTAATAGCTGCCTGAATGTTTCCGTTTTTCAGAAAATACAGGTTAGTTGCTTTTCCATCAATCGTTTTCTGGAAATCTTTAGCTTTTATTGAAAAGCAATTTTCAGGTTTGGCCTGAGGTTTTGGAGTGCAGCCGCTAAAAGCAACTACAGCAACTAAAACCATCAAAAACAAAGTAATTCGGTTCATATTATTTGGGTAGGGTTAAACTCTTGATTAAGTCAATTTCCTCTTGTTTGTAAGGAGTTCCATCCGGATGGAAAATTTCGTGAAACCATAATTTAGGCTCAGATCCGTCAGCAATAGGTTCATCCCAGGCATATTTGGTATTCGTTTTTCCGGAAACCAGGCCCCAGTTAATGGCTCCAATGTTGTTTTGCTTAAGCAAAGGCATGATGTTCCGGAACAGACTATTATTACGGCGGGCCATGTATTCGGTGCAAACCAGCGGGCGGTTGTAACGTTTCAGTGTGTCGATGGCTGCTTGATGTTTTTCAGGATTTTCGTAATTGTGGTAGGTGATGATATCCGAATTTTCAACCTGAAACTTATTTAACTCGGATAAATTTAAAAGCCAAACGCCTGATGACAATGGCTGTGACGGGTTAACTTCACGTCCCCACTCGAAAACCTTTTTAAGTAAGGGCAACGATTGGTTTCCGTATTTTGAATTTCCGGGTTCGTTGTATAAATCCCAGATAGCAATACGCTTATCGTCTTTGAAAGAAGTTAACACATCTTTCACATACGCTTCCAAAACAGGCATCAAAGTTGAATCGGAATAAAGCAATTCGCCCGGATCGCGCACCCAGCCTGAATTGTGGACACCAGGTTTTGGTTCTGGTTGCCGCCCTGCTGTATAAGTCGGATTCCAGCAGTCATCGAAAAACACGAAAATTGTTTTAATACCGTGTTTTGATGCGATATCAAGATAAGTATTCATGCGGCCTTTGAAGCCTTCTTTGTCAACTTCCCAGGCTACATGATGCAGGTAAACGCGCATCACATTCATACCAATACCTTGCGCCCAGCCCAGCTCGCGGTTGATAGTGGTCGTGTCGAACGATTCGGCCTGCCAGGTTTCCAATTGGTTGATGGCAGTACTTGGATTAAAATTGCACCCACGAAGCCAGCCATTTTCGGCTCCCCATTGTTCGGCTTTTTCAATTGTCCAACGTTTGGATTGATCTTCCTTTCCCGGTTTTATTGTTGAATTACAAGAAAAAAAAGAAACGATTGAAAACGCAATCAGAATTGGACAATTTATTTTTTTCATGACGATATTCTTACGTTGATAATTAATTTTATTCTTTACGAGATAAATTCGCTATTTCGACACCTCCTGCAAATACAACACAGTGCTTTCACCTCTCAAAAGAATATTCGGATTGACTCCGACTTTCATTAGATAATCTCCGGTAAAAATCATTTCGTTTCCCCAAAAGGTATTTTTTCCAAATACATTAAGTTCGGTAATTTTATATTTTTTAGTCGTATTCAGCCCCTGAAGTGTAAAGTTAGGCATCCAGGTCCGACCGTGGAAATCTAAGCTAAAGGCAAATAAAAGTGACTCGTTTTTATCTTTCGTGACATATTGTGTTGCTGCATATTTATCGGTACTGTATGGACTATGAACCGGATACCAATCGCCAAAATGCACAATGTGTCTTACTTGTTTATAAGTTACAATTGATTGCTTGACAAACTTAAGTTCATCATCAGTAAGATTTTTGGGTTGAAGCTCTAATCCCAAACGACCCATCATGGCCACGTCAAACCGAAATTTTATGGATGATACATTTCCTGTCTGATGATTTGGGCTAATTGAAACATGTGAAGCCATAGCTTTTGGAGGATATATTAAACTCGTAGCAAACTGGATGTACAAACGAGTAAATGGATCTGTATTATCACTTGCCCAAAATTCATTATGAAATGGTAAAGCCCCATATTCCAATCGCCCACCTCCTGACGAGCAAAGTTGAATTTCAATATTTGGGAAATCTTTATTGATCCGTTCATAAACTGAATAAAGCCCATGCACATAATCTATCCAGAATTGACTTTGCTTGTCAGCCGCCAAATAAGAAGAACCAAAACTTTCTACATGTCGATTTGCATCCCACTTGACATAGGAGATATTTGAAGATAACCCAATGGTGTTTTTGAATACGGTATAGACATAATTTTGCACTTCAGGATTCGTGAGATCGAGCAACCATTGATTGCGAAGAGTAGGGATATCGCGGTTTGGACTTTTAACAACCCACTCTGGCTTTTGCCGGGCCAGGTTGCTTTTAGGGTTGACCATTTCAGGTTCAATCCATATCCCGAATTTCAAACCTTTAGCTACAGCATAACTTGCCAGGTCATCAATTCCCTTTGGCAATTTTTTTTGGTTCACCTGCCAGTCACCCAAACCTTGAGCATCTGAATTCCGTGGAAAATCATTGCCAAACCATCCATCATCTAATACAAATGTTTCAACGCCCATCTCTGCTGCGTTGTCTATCATGCCTTTTATAATTTTTTCGTCGAATGTAAAATATGCCCCTTCCCAACTATTTAGCACTACCCTGCCAATTTGGTCTCCTCCACGTAAGGCATATTTACGGGCCCAATCATGCATATTTCTTGAAGCTTGCCCATATCCTGAATTACTGTAAGTCCACACCATTTGTGGGGTTGAGAATATTTCTCCGGGAGAAAGTTGGTAAGAAGAAGCAAAAGGGTTAATCCCTGAAAGAATGTTTAGCGAATTGCATTCATCAAGCTCAAAGTTGATTTTATAATTCCCCGACCAGGCCAATGCCCCCAAAATCACTTCCCCGTAATCAGGTTGGGCTTCGCGATTGAGTGAAAGTAAAAAAGATGGGTTCTCAGATTGAGTTGCCCGAACCTCTTTTTTCGACTCGATGACCATGGTTCCGGGAGTCAGAAGGGTTTCATGGCTTTGCATCTCGTTGGCCCATGTACCATTAAAGTGAGTCAGATAATACTGCGATGCTGAAACTGGCAAATAGGACGAATAAAACCGTTCTAACGTAACATTACCTTTCTCATTATTCTTAATCTTTACTTGTTGGGTAATAATATTTTCCTTCCAATATGCGTCAAAAATCACAGAAACAGTAATAGCATATACTTTATCACGAAGGACTAGTGTTGTACGAGTTAAACCATCACTGATTTTCGTCTGAAACATGGTGTCAAGAATCATTTCGCAGGTACCCGATCCATCGGAATGGGTTGCTTTCAGAATGGGCTCCAGATAATTACGGCCACCATAAGCAGGATACATCATTGGTTCATACTCACCGCCACTATCGGCATTTCGTTGATAATGCTTTTCTTGCAAAGCTCCGGCTCCCGTAAATTTGTTGCCGAAATATACGATGGCTATTTTAGATTGATCATCTTTTCTCAAGATTAAGCTGATGTCAGAACATTCGATCTGAATCAACTTGTTTACAGCTTGCACCGAAGAAAAAGCAGAGAGCACAAAGGTTATAAGGATAAGTATAGGCCTGATTTTCATTTTTCTTATTTTATGATAGTAATCTCACCTTCATATATATCTAATTCGTAAATACTTACATAATTAGGATACGTATTGGGCGAATGATAGGATATTTTAAGTTTGCCATCTAAAGTTTTGAATACCATTGCATGTCCACCATCGTCATTGTTTAGCGGAGTTAGATCCTGAACCCATGGTCCTGTTACTAATCCTGTAGTTGAGCGAGCAACCCCAATACTGTATTTGCCCGTATTTTTGGCAAAACTTGACCAAAACATAATAAGTTCGGTATTCGAAATCCTATAAATAAACGGTGCATCTGTCACCTTGCCAGTTACATCTTGTGCCGAAATATCGCCGACCCATGGAGCCGATGATGCATTGAATAATAAAATGGGATCTCCAACTGTAGTTTTTAAATCATTGCTCAATTTTTGTAAATAAACTCGCCCGTCAATCACTTCAAGCCATTCACGACAAAACAGCAAATAAGGCTGACCGTTATCAATGTATAGAGTTCCATCCAGACATGTCCAACCAGCTGGTGTGATAAGTTTATTGGTCAATGGTTCGTAAGGCCCTTGTGGAAAGTCGGAAACCAAAAACGAACAGCCACGCTTTATTCCGGTTGCACTAAAAGTTGCAGAAATATAATATTTCCCTTTATATTGGAACATATCCGGAGCCCAAAAATCTTGCTTCCCCCAAAAGTCGGATGGGGCAATAAAGGATTTTCCAAGATTTTTCCATTTTTTCAAATCTTTGCTTTGGTAAACTGTAAATGTTTGATTGTCACCTGAACTTGCTTGAATATAATAACTCTTACCTATGGTATCAACAAAAACAAAAGGGTCGCGCATCAGAAAATCTTTGATGTCAATATTGTAGCTTGGATCAATTTGAATTGTGTTGTTTTTGGGTTTGTCTGTATCATCTTTCTTTGAATTGCAGGCAAAAGAAAAGGTAGATGAAATGACAAGAATAATATAGATATATTTTCTCATTGTCTTCTATTGATTTTTTTGTAACAAATATATAATGTTAATAGTTAACTGTTTTACGTTATTTATATAATTCCAGGTTCTCGAATGCGATTTTCATCCATAATATGAATTATATAGCACCGTTACTTATCTTTGTCAACAAATGCATGTACCTGCAATTATAATTAGTGGGCCTAATAAAAGAAGGCTTAATAATTTTATTGTTTTCATTCTGTAAAGAAATGTTGGAGAATTTTTAACACAATCTGAACTACTTTTAAAATATTATATGAGTATGATCTTTTGAGTTTTTATTTTACTTTTTGATGTTATAATTATATAATATACTCCCCTTGGATAATTTCTTAAGTCAAGTTTAACGTTTCCTTCATATTCCTTTGATTGAAGACAAGTTCCTATGTTATTAAATATGTTGGCAATAAACATCAAATCATCAGGAGGGATAATATTACAATTCCCTGAGCATGGATTTGGATATATTAAATAATTTTCTTCACTATTATCTATAGGATTAGGAATACCGGAAATGATGACTTGATTATATAAACCCATTATCTCTGGTACAGATAGTGCTCTTTTATATATTCGTACATCATCAATTTTACCTGCCCATCCTGAAGTTCCAACACGGCCAATTGACAAGTTGTTTTTTAAAATTGGTTTTAATAATTCAGTTCCAGAATAGACTTCCACACCATTTAAATAAAACTTCTCACTTTGGGTTTTCTGGTCAAGTGCATAGGCAAGGAATTGCCAGCTTCCGGGTCCGACAACATTAGCAATTGTATGTTCAACATATACAGTTCCTGTACCAAAGCCAAACTGGATGTTAGTCGCATTCTGTATAGAAATTCCTGGATATCTGTCCATCGATGTCTGGCTTTGATGCCCCAATATTGGTCTTGAACCGGTAAAATTCGAATTTATATAGGCCCAAACTGTTTCTGTAAAATTTCCCTCTGATAGATCCAGGATATCACCTTTTACTTCAACCGATTGGCTTCCCGTAAAGCTTAATGCCCTATTTATTTTACCATCAGTTGTCCAGATTTCATTCGATAATTGTCCATCATTCCTATAAAAAGTTGAATCTTTTGCGAAAAATCCCTTACCGTCATCAAAAGTCCAAAATCCAACTAAATCCGTTTGCATTGCGGTTATTTCATTTGAGTTAAGGGCGTAATTAAATATTTTCACATCGTCAATTTTTCCATTCCAATACGATTGCCCTACACCACCAATAGTGAAAGAGGTCTGTGACAGTGGTTTATCGGTTACAGTTTGCTCAAACACTTTTTTTGAATTGATGAAAAACATTTCTTTTGAATTTTGTGAATCAAGGACATAAATTAGTTTGTACCACTTTCCTGGTTCTACAACACCTTGTAACAAGTTGCTTTTCCAGACAGAACCTGTTCCAAAGCCAAACTCAATATCACTACCATCAATAATAAAAATAGAAGGGTATCGGTCCTTTTCACTGTTTAATTCAAAACCAAGTACACCCCGCCGCCCGGTGAAATCATTCTCAAAAAAGATATCTGCGGTTATGGTGAATTGCCCATCTGACAGATTCATCACAGGGTGTCCGTTTATCACTGCTTTTTTGTTCCCATCGAATCGTATAGCTTTCCCTGATAGTCCCTCAACCTTATTAGGCTGATCAAGAGTTCCCCAATTATCAAAGGGTGACAGATCCAAAATTTCGTTTCCCTGGGGTTCGTCAAAGTTCCAATGGGCGATTAGCCCGTCAGTCTTATCAAATGAGACATTGTTCACATAATTGCCAATGTTAAGCTTTGCATCGGAAGCTTTAGTGGCTAGCTGGTTGTTGTAATAGAGGTTTTCGAAATGGACGCCATCGATTGTATGATCACTATTAAAACCGGATAATGAGGAAGTATTGTTCCCATTAAAAAAAATATTTCGTAGCGTAACATTTTTAATTGAACCCCTCTGATCTACATTAGGAGATAAGCTCCAGCTTGGATTATAAGCAATATTAAAATCGATCAACTGCAATTTTGAGGAATGGATTTTTTCAACATAAATATTTTCAAATAAAACATTGTAAAGCCGCGCATTGTCGCCATGCGAAATGTCAATAGTTCCCATATTGTCAATAGTATTATTACTGTGAATAATATCAATATTTCTATAGGTAATATTCCTTACATAAGGTGCGCGTAATTCAAATCCAATTTCAATGGGATGTGAAGTTATGTCGTTCCATGCCACACAATCCTGAAAAATAACATCTTCCATTTTTTGATCACCTGTCCATGACTTAACACAAAGGGCATCGTCAGAAGCACGTACAAAGCAATTTTTTACAACTACATTTTGGCTTCCTACGATATCAATACCATCACCGTTTATTGAGGTACTTATAACTCCAATGTCGTTATAAACAACATTCGTGCAATCATGTATGTCGTTTGTCCATCCGCGCGACTGCTTCAAAAGGGTAATACCATCCACGTTAATCTGGGAACAATATAAAAGTCTAAGACCTTGAGGAACTAAATTGTCGCTAAAACTGCTTCCCGGCATAAATAATATCCCCCTTCCACAGATTGTAATATTATTTTTACTTAAAGCATATACATGTGATTCTGCTGTCGGTAATGCACTCAAATCAATTTCAACAAAAGCCCCTCCGGCTATATAATAAGTATGGTTGCTTTCAAGAAGCAATGGTTCATAAAGCACATGATGACCGGGTCCGAAATAGGTTACGGTAGCACTTCCTTCCGTCAGAGGGTTAATTTCAGGAGTTCTGGCAAAAATTTGCAGGTTATTATAAATATTATCGTCTATTTCGACCGAAATTTTTTCCGCTTTGTTCATAATGAACCTAATTGTGCTAGCATCAATTTTCTCAAATTGCATGTGCAACCTGAGTGGTCTTATTACAGCACTATTTATATATAGGCCATTACGGACAACTTCTATTTCTACAGGTTCATCAGTGTCAAAATATACCATTGATGAATTTGTTTTAGTTGACCATCCGCTACGAACTTCAACATTATATATGCCAAGTGTTTCCCAATTACCGCCCAAAGGCCGCACTTTAACGGTATAGGTATTGTTTTGAGCAACGCCTTTCGGAATTGGGTAAGTAATTAACTTGGCGAATAGTAAATTCGTATTCCCAATTAGAAAGATGAACAACAAAATCTTTAATGGAGTTTTTATTAATCGTATCATCTGTGTGATTGCTAAGTTTAATTGATTGTTTTAGAATGGCATATAACAAAAGCATCCACATCAAAATAATGCAAAAATAAGGGCTAAACGATTTTTGATTGTTTCAATCCACATTATTCGGAATTTTGAAAAAAACATCTTAAATGAACCAAAAGGGAGTCAAAAATAATTCAACTCCCTAATGATAGCAAATGTTCAAGTCACTAATATAACCTTAGAAATTAAACTATTTCGTAGGCAGTATTTTTTTGCCTACAAGAAACCTACCCTGATCATCCAATAACCGAACAATATAAATAGTATTGTTGTAGTATTCCGGGAGAGTGATTGTACTTGTATTCAAATGCTGAACATTTTGAGATGCAATTTTTTGGCCTAAAAGCGTATAAAATTCAACTTTAAGGTTTTTCGTTTTGCCGCTACCTTCAATTTGTAATTGATTTCCACGTTGTGAGATGTTCCATTTTTCTTTGCTTGTAATATCTTTAATCCCGGTTGTTGAGATTAATTTGATGCTAACCGAATCGACCCAAAATGTGCCGGCAATAGCGCTAGAATTTCCCAGTGCTATGATAAAGTTATCCTTACTTGGCAAGAGATAAGCGGGAGTTGTAAAAGAAACGGACTTGCTTTCAAAAGATTTAAGTTGAACAGGATTATTAAATGGATCGTGTCCACCATTCGTAGTCTCCAAAACTGTAACAAAAGACATATTCATACTAGACACTGCTAAAAATTTGACTTCCAATTTGTCCCCAGCATTTACCACTATATTTTCCAACCTCACTTGGATTGTCCACCATTGGTTCCCCGTTGCCCCAATGTTCATTTTTGCACAGTTAGTACCAGACAACATACTTGATTTATCCTGCTCAATCGTATAAGCGGTATAATTTGGATCTGCTTTGTCTGTCGATCCGTAATTATTAAAGGAGAACACACCAAATTGATTCTCATTAGGGGCCACATTAAATTCTTCAAGCAATGGAAGGGCAACCTGTCCAAACGAATTTATTGCAAAAAAAACGCAACCAAAAAATGTAAAAATTGTTTTCATTTTTTTTTAATTTTAGTTTGTAAATAATTAATTAATAATGTATTAGCAATCTTTATTTTGTCCGTATTTCATGATTCTCATTTATAACATTTCAAAGATTTCCAACAACCCATACAGAACCTTTCAATTTACATTTAAGTAGTATGGGTTGTTGGGCTAATCTTTAAATATTTCACAGACTCTTATTGCTTTATAAATTTTGACGTAAAGGATTGGCCATGGGCATCAATAATCCGGATCATGTAAACACCTGATTTAAGATCACTAACATCGATTCTCTGTGAGACTTTTGTAAATTCTTTTACCTGCTCTCCTAATATGCTGTAAACATAGACTATACTATTGGTTGATGTTTCTGAGAAATAAAGATCGGTAGCTGCAGGGTTAGGATAAACTCTTAACGAATTAATTGCATTACCTGGTGTAGAAAACGTTTTAATGCCCGGCACTTTAATACTTACCGAATCAACCCAAAGTTCACAGGCAACTGCAGTCGAATTCCCTAAACCAAGGATAAGGTTATTTTTGCTCAAAACAGCAACTGCTGGTGTCCTGTAACTTACAACAGTACGTTGGCCTGCCAAAAGTGTAACAGGTTTATTAAATGGATCGTGTGTGCCATCTGATGCTTCCAATACCGCAACAAATGTCATATCTGCTGTTGATTGAGCAATAAATGAGATTTCCACTGAATCTCCGGCAGCTATTGTCAGATTTTCAAGCCTTACCTGGATAGTCCACCATTGGTTCCCGGTTGCAGTAATGTTCATTTTTGCACTGTTGGGACCTGATAACTTACCTGTGGCATCCTGTTCAAAAGTATAAGCTGTGTAATTTGCGTTAGCTACATCTGGTGATCCATAATTGTTAAAAGCGAATACGCCGAATTGTTTCCCAACAGGGGCAGCGTCAAATTCTTCCAGAAGAGGCAGAGTAGGTAAACCAGCGTCTTGTGTAATTGTGATTGTTTGGGAATTTACCCCTGCTGTTGAAACTGTTACTGTGGCTGTTCTGGTTGCTGTAGTCGGGTTTGCTGTTGCCGTCAAAGTAACAGTTGAATTGTTTGACCCTGTGCCACTACTTGGCGTAAGCCAGGTTTGGTTGCTTTTTACTGTCCAGTCGGTATTTGATGTTATATCAAACGATTTGGTGCTGCCAGCCACTGCTTGAATTGTCAAAGTGTTTGTTGAAACTTCTAAAACAGGGGCAATGCCCGGCACTTTAATACTTACCGAATCAACCCAAAGTTCACAGGCAACTGCA
>JBAWZG010000141.1:0-11478 GCA_037143155.1 Bacteroidia bacterium | reverse complement strand
CTGCCTTAAATCCAACCTTTTCATTAGAACAACTTGCGTTTTTAGCGGCTGCAAAGGTAAACGTCTTTTCCAAACTTCCAAAAGTTATTTAAAGTATTTTGGACTTTTATTTCAGAATACCTTTAAAACTTTTCTTCACCGTTTCCAGCAATTTGCTTTCCGTTGAAAGCGGCTGCAAATATAAAGACCTTTCCTCCGTCTCCACATCGCAGGCTTTATTTTTTTGAAACAATTTGCGAATTTAAAAATCTGATTCTGGCTATCAGAAAGTTATGCTGACAATCCAATGTTAATTTTATGTGATAACGAAAATAACAGACATGAAATAAGTCATTATTCGGCCAATTTCAGCAGAATTCACAAATTATAGAAACACCGAATTCAGGAATAAAACCGGGAAATAAAAGGCAATCCGATTTTTGGACAATAAAAAAAGCAGATCGATTGACCTGCTTTTTTATTATCCAATTCTTAAAAGAGAGCGTTCATGTAACGATTCCCTTGAAAAATCTCATTATACCATTTCAATTTTATAGGATGCCAGGTCTTCGACCATGGAACTACGGACAAATTCAGCATGCCCTTTTACCAGCGATTTGGTCAGTTTAATGAATACTTTGGCTGACCGGGTAAAAGATGCTTCGCGGTTGCTGTCGATTACCAGAAGATAGCTCATAATGATGAATCCGGCCATTTCTACCAAACGGCGGGCATGGAAATCAATAAACTCGTTATCGTTGCTGTCAACTACTTTGGCGACTGCCTGCTCGTAATCATCAGTAAGAATGATCAATGTTCTGCGCATGAATTCCAGTTCAGGAGTAATCTTTTGTGATTCATATTCGCGAATCTGAGCCAAGTAACCACCCGTGGTGACACCACGAATAGCCGCAACAACCTGTAATTGGGTAGTTCCTTCGTAAATGGAGGTAATACGGGCATCGCGATAGATACGCTCAACCGGATAATCTTTCATAAAACCTGATCCGCCGTGAATCTGAACAGCATCGTAGGCCAGCTGATTACAAAATTCGCTTGCAATACCTTTCCCCAGTGGAGTAAATAAATCGGCCAATCGCGAATATTTCTTCATTTCTGCCTTTTCGTCCTTTTCCAAAGCACGTTCTTCTGAAATGTGATCGTAAGTTTTGTACAAGTCCACAAATCGGGCTGTCTCGTACAATAAAGTACGTGAAGCATCCAGTTTGGCCTTCATCGTTGTAATCATTTCGTACACGGCAGGAAAGCGGATGATTGCCTTTCCGAACTGAACACGTTCCTTGGCATACGACAAGGCTTCCCTGTAGGCAGATTCAGAAACACCGACTGATTGTGCATGAATACCCAAACGGGCGCCATTCATCAAAGCCATCACGTACTTTATCAGACCTAATTTGCGGTCGCCTACGATTTCACCGGGAGCATCTTTAAAAACAAGTTCACAAGTTGGAGACCCGATGATACCCATTTTGTGTTCAATTCGACGAACAGTTACACCACCACTGCGTTTGTCATAGATAAACATCGACAAACCACGTCCGTCTTTAGTTCCTGCTTCAGAGCGAGCCAATACCAGTGCAATGTCGCCATCGCCATTGGTGATAAATCGTTTCACTCCATTCAGGAGCCAGATACCTTTCTTTTCATCCCAGCTGGCTTTTAGCTGAACAGCCTGCAAATCGGATCCTGCATCCGGTTCAGTTAAATCCATGGCCATGGTTTCGCCTGCACAAACACGTGGCAAATATTTTGCTTTTTGTTCTTCTGAAGCAAATTCGTTGATGGTTTCGGCACAATCCTGAAGTCCCCAGATGTTTACAAACCCGGCATCGGCACGCGAAACAATATCCGCAGCCATAATATATGGTACAATCGGGAAGTTCAGCCCGTCATATTTTCGTGGCAGTGACATGCCCATCAAACCAGCTTTACGGAGGGCATCAATATTTACCTCTGTTCCGCGGGCATATATTACGTGACCATCAACAACACTCGGCCCTTCAGCATCGATGCTCTCGGCATTCGGAGCGATGATCTCGCCGCAGATTTCGCCGACCACTTCAAGCACTTTATTGTAGCTGTCCTGTGCATCTTCGTAATCCATGGGAGCAAAATCGAAATTCTTCTTTTCTTCGAAATTCCGTTCTTTCAGCCGAACAATTTTTTCCATCAGCGGATGGGTCAAATGGAATTTCAGGTCTTTATTATCGGTATAAAAATTAGCCATTGTTGAAAAATTATAAGCCCCTCCTAACCTCCCCGAAGGGGAGGAATTAAAATCAAGGCCTTGGTTAAACAATATTCATATTCATGTACATTTTTCCTGCTCCCCCTCTTTAGGAGGGGGCTGGGGGGAGGCTTCCTACTTGGTATTTGCTTTATAATACTTGATCATTTTCGGAAGAATTACCGAAACGTCACCTGTAATCACATAATCGGCAATGGAATTGATAGGAGCTTCAGGATCGGTGTTGATTGCAATGATCTGAGCCGACTCTTCCATTCCGGCTCGATGCTGGATTTGTCCTGAAATTCCGCAGGCAATATAGAGTTTCGGGCGAACAGTGGTTCCGGTTTGGCCAATCTGGCGGCCATGCTCAATGTATCCTGAATCGACTGCTGCGCGTGAAGCGCCAACTTCGCCACCCAGAACTTCAGCCAATTCAAAAAGCAGGTTGAAATTTTCTTTCGAGCCAACACCATAACCACCGGCAACAATAATTCCGGCACCTTTGATGTTTACCTTACTTTTTTCCATGTGACGCTCGATCATTTCAATCACGAAATCGGTGTCGCTGGTGTATTTGGAAACGTCAAGCTTATTAATTTTCCCTTTGTATTTCGGATCAAGAATTTCCTTTTTCATCACCCCTTCACGAACGGTGGCCATCTGCGGACGGCAATCAGGATTAATGATGGTAGCAATAATGTTTCCGCCAAAGGCCGGCCGAATCTGGTAAAGCAGATCGGTATAAACTTTATCGAGTTTTTTATCTTCATGGTCGCCAATAACCAGAGAGGTACAATCGGCAGTTAAACCACTGTGCAAAGCGGAAGAAACACGCGGACCTAAATCACGACCCACCGAACTTGCACCCATCAGCGCAATCTGAGGCTTTTCTTCCTGAAAAAGCTTGACCACAATCGAATTATGAGGTAATGTGGTATATGGTGCGAGGCGCTTATCGTCAGCGATGTGCAAAACATCAACACCATAAGGGAAAATATTTTTTTCGATACCATCCAGTTTGTACCCGATGGCAACGGCTTCAAGCTGACATTTTAATTCGGTGGCCAGCGAACGGCCTTTGGTAAGCAGTTCCATGCTAACCTCGGCAACTTGTCCGTCTTCTATTTCGCAATAAACAAAAACACTATTCATAGTTGTAAAAATTATCCGATGGTATGATTTTCAATTAACTCGCGCATTAGTTGATCCATGTCTTCGTCAGAGGCGGTAATTACTTTTGCTCCCTTTGACTGAAGAACAACATTCTCGACTTTTTTGACCTTGGTTGGTGAACCGGTCAATCCGAGTTCGTTGTGATCAACTTCAATATCCTGAACGGTCCATTCCCTGATGTTTAGATAAGGGCGGTCGTTATACAAGTGCAAATAATCGTCATTTGCTTCCTGCATTTCGGAGATTGTCTTGGCATGTTTGTATTTCATGATTAGTTTGGCGTTGCGGGCACGACAGTCCGGAGCAGAACTATTCACGGTGATTACCAATGGAATCGGGCATTTCACCACTTCAACACCACGTTCGAGACGACGTTTCATCGTAACCATACCTTTACTGATTTCCTGAATCTCTTCGACATAGGTTACCTGTGGAAGACCAAGCTTCTCAGCAACCTGTGGTCCAACCTGAGCAGTATCCCCATCGATAGCCTGACGACCGGCGATAATAATATCATATGCATTGTGTTTTTTCAAGGTCTGAGCCAGGGCATATGAAGTTGCCAGGGTGTCAGAACCGGCAAAAGCACGGTCGGTAAGCAGAATTCCATCGTCAGCACCACGAAACAATCCTTCACGGATAATTTCCGCAGCACGGCCAGGTCCCATAGTCAAAACAGTAATGGTTGTTCCCGGAAATTTATCTTTTATCCGAAGCGCCTGTTCAAGCGCATTTAAATCCTCCGGATTAAAAATAGCCGGAAGTGCAGCCCTGTTGACTGTTCCATCGGCTTTCATGGCATCTTTGCCAACATTTCGCGTATCAGGAACCTGTTTGGCAAGAACGATAATTTTGTAACCTTTCATTCCTATTTGTTTGAGTTAAGTATGTGCAATTTTTTAAAGTCAGCAAATATAGATATTCAACCCAAACAAATCAAGCAATTTTATAGGCCAATTCCTATCCGGTAAAAGTTGATTCTTTTCAGAAATGTTCAGAAATGAAAGGGTATGTGGTATTCTTGCCCTGAAGAGTTGACAGGCAAAGCGAATAAATCAACTTAAGTGAATCATTTTTATCCTGAACAAAGCTAATATTTAAATAAAAAAAATAGCTGATTTATAGATCGAGGGATAAATTCACCGTTTAAAAAGCAGGGATTCGATTCTGTTCATGACATCATTCCGATAATTCTTACTCATCGGCAGTCTCATTGAACTTGTCATAACGTCATTGCCGTCAATAGTCTGAATGGCTGAAATAGCAACCAGATAAGATTTATGTATACGTACAAAGAGGTGAGCGGGAAGCTGCTCTTCAATACCTGAAAACGTCAGATAAGCGATATACTTTTTTTGATTGGTATGGATAATGACATAATTTGCCATTGCCTCAATGTAAACCACATCAGCCATTATTATTTTTTCAATTTTACCGTTGCATTTTATAAAAAAGAAATCAGGCGTAATGCTAACTTCCTTATTTCTTGCATGGATATAACTTTGAGCCTTTTCAGCTGATTTCAGGAATCTGGCAAAGGAAATTGGTTTTAGTAAATAATCCACCACATCCAATTCAAACCCTTCCAATGCATATTCGGAATATGCTGTTGTAAATATAATAAGAGGTGGGTTAGCAAGAGCTTTCACAAATTCAATGCCGGTAAGTTTGGGCATTTGTATATCCATAAAAATCAAATCAATTTTATTCTTCTGCAGCAAGGACGCAGCTTCCGTCGCACTTTTGCATTGAGCAACTGCATTTAAATAATCAATCTGACGAATATATTCCAAAAGACCTTTTCGGGCAATGGGTTCATCGTCGACTATAAGACAATTAATCACAATATTGGATTTTAAGAGTTGTTTCATACATGTTTTCATTACGCTTATTGGTTAGCGAATGTTTCCCGGGATATAACAATGCCAGCCTCCGTTCCAAATTTTTCAGTCCAAGACCGCTCGAATTTGGTTCATGTTCAGTGCCATCCAGCGAATTATATGTATTTATTACGTTTACAACAAATTGGCAATCCTGTTCCCTGGAGATGGAAATAAAGAGTTTGTTTTTTGACGGATCTTTAAAGTTGGAAATATGTTTGAACGCATTTTCAACGAGTGGCAATATCAGAAGTGGCGCAATTTTAAATGAGCCAATATCTCCTGGCATTTTCAGTTGTAAATTGGTTCCGGTCTCCATCCTCAACTGCTGGACGGCAACATAATTTTCAATGTAAGCCAGTTCCCTGGAAATTTCTATCTTATCAGTATTACATTCATAAAGTTGGTAACGAAGCATCTCTGATAGTTTTTCAACTGAGTTTCGTGCCTCGCTGTTTTCTTTTTGGATCTGAAAATAGATCGTATTCAGAACATTAAAAAGGAAATGTGGGTTGATTTGAGCGCGCAGAAAAGCAAGTTCAGTGTTTACTTTTTCATTTTCCACCACATGTAATTGCTGTTCAATACCAAAACGATCGATAATAATTTGAATAGCACTGCTTACTATGATAACGATGCAATTAATGATAAAGAAAAATGAAAAAAGCAATTGTATTTGAGCATTACTGTTAAATACTGATTTCCCGCTTAATTCGTAATAAAATGCTCCTGCCAGAAAATATGTAATTACAGTGTTTCCAAAAGCGGTAAACAATATTGCTCCAATAAACTTAGAAATTCTTTTATGATACAGCAGTTTTGGCACCAGGAGTTTAGATGAGAGGTAAGCAGGAAATGCAGTAAAACCTGTTACAACCAGAATTGCAAAAAATTGGGGCACAATCGACACCCTGGAATCATAGACGAAGTACAGAAGGAAAAAGGTGAGAATAATCCACAAAGGAAAATATATTCCGACTTCTGAATATTTAATTTTTCTGCCCATATAGATTACAAATTATACTACTGCAATTTACGGCAATTTAAGACGGATTGCCTTTTCTCACATCAAGTATTTCAGACCTGTTATCCTTCAATTCATCCCTGACGTGTAAAACCATTTAATCAACTCATAATTAGTAAGTAAATTTATGGTAATAAATCACTCAAAGTGAAAGTGTATTCCTGAAAATCAAATAATCAATACATGGGAGGAAATCAAAATGTTCAAATTATTATTCATCAGCTTTGTGTTTTTTTTCTTCTTTCAATCCAATGCAAACGCCCAATGGGTACAAACCGGATCTCCCCCTTCGCCACATTGCATTGCAGCCGATGCAGGAAACCTGTATGTGGGAACCAGGGGGTATGGCGTTTACAAATCGACCGACGGTGGAGCCAGTTGGACCGCAATAAATAATGGGCTCGAAGGGCACTTTGTGGAATCAATACTCGTGGCACCGGCATCCTCCGGAAACGGAACAATACTCTATGCCGGAATGGGGGATGGAATCTGGCGCTCTGACGATGAAGGAGCAAACTGGATATATGTATATCCCGGCGTGGGAAATAATGACATCACCATCATAGCACTTGGTGCCGGCGGAAGTACCATTGTTGCAGGAGCCCGACAGCAAGGGTCGATCAATGGCGCCAGCGGTGTTTATCGTTCGGTTGATGATGGACAAACCTGGATCAGGGACAATGCAGGTTTCACTACAGATGCCGATTACAATATCTGGAGCTTTACTTCCATCCGTTCGGGCACAACAACATCTCTCTATACTGCCACTAATGGAGGTGTGTTTTCTTCCACTTCCGGAGGACCAGGATGGACACGGATATCGAGCGGGTTACCCTTAATCACTTCAGTGAATTCAACTATTATGAATTCAATAGCAGCCATACCCAGCGGCAGTGGTGGTCAGGGAATCACACTAATAGCCGCATCGTATGAACAGGGAGCCTATCGTTCAACCGACAATGGTTCGAGTTGGTCGGAGGCAAACAGTGGGATAATGATACAGGGAAACAATACAATATATATCAATGACCTTGCTGCAAGCCCTTCTCCGGAGGGAACAACAAGTGCAGTTTTTGCCGCTGCATGGCCTACCGTATACGTCACATTGGATGGAGGTTTAAATTGGCTGGATACCTTTTGGCCACATCAAATAGCAAATGAGGCAGACAAATTATGTATAAACGGTGGCACATTATATGTAATTGCTCATGTCGATCAGATATGGAAGTATGCTGTAAATCCTGAAAACACCTGGGTCATTCAACCCAGCGGAACCACAGATACCCTGAAATGTGTGAAAGCTGTTGATAATAACGTGGTCTGGACCGGAGGAACTAACGGCACTGTTCTTTACACGACAAATAGCGGAACAAGCTGGAAGTCAGTTGGAGGAGGATCAATCGGTTCTGATGCAGTAGATGCAGTAGAAGCGATTAACGCCAACACTGCATTTGTTGCAACCTATTCAGGCAATATCGGCAGGATTTTCAGAACAACCAATGGCGGTTCGTCCTGGTCATCGGTCGAAAGCAAGTCTGGAGTAGCTTTTGGTGGAATACAAATGAAGACTGCTCTTGAAGGATATGCTGTTGGTAGCCCAATCAATGGGAAATGGAACGTGCTCAAAACGACAGATGCTGGCGCAACATGGACAAGTTTAGCAACTGCACCGGCAGAGGATAGTTTGACCGTGCTTGGTGAGAATTATGCCGGACCACACTTTGTGCGACCTTATGGAGTGCAAATCATTGGCGACACGCTTTGGTTCGCAAGTGTGTCCGGTGTGGTATATCGTTCAACCGATCTTGGAGCCATATGGTCAACAGGCACAAGTAATTCCCCACTTAATTCAATTCATTTCAATTCCTCAACAGTTGGTCTCTCCGGAAGTTCGTACAGCGATTCGATCCGTTTTTCCGTAAATGGAGGAATTTCGTGGCAAAATGCAAACGCAGCATGGACAAAACCAATAACCAGTATTTCAGGCTCAGGCAATGAATTCTGGGCTACAACCGGAAGCAGCATTGCCTACACAAAGAATCTGGGACAAGACTGGTCGTTCTCAACCCCTGGCTACTGGGGATTAACTGAAAACCTGAATGCTTTGAGTTTCTCTCAGGTGACTTCACCGCTAAATGGCTGGGCAGTTGGAGCAGCAGGCTTGATTCTTCACTACCAACGAAACGGATCGACTCCAACAAAAATCAACATGTTTGGCCAATCTTCAGGGGTCCGTTTGGAACAGAGTTATCCCAATCCATTCAGTTCTTCGACAACTATAAAATATCAGGTTACAGAGCCAGAATTTGTGTCGTTAAAAATATTTGATGCTATGGGTACTGAAGTTGCCATCCTGGTGAATGAGCAAAAGCCTGCCGGTGAGTATTTGGTTGAGTGGAATGCTGCTGGTTTTGGAAGTGGCATTTATTTCTGCAAACTACAAAACGGAAATAGCTGCGAGTTAAAGAAGATGATAAAAATGCACTAAGTTAAAAGAATAAATAAATGTCATATTTCAAATTCATTGCTTTGTTGACTCACCCCTGCCTGCAGCAGGCAGGCAAGCTCGCAACGCTCGCTTTGCCCCTCTCTATAAGTAGAGAGGGTAGACGTCCGCAAGCGGACGTGGGGTGAGTCGAGAAAAAAACAGGACATTAAATTGTTTCAATTAATTAAATAAGATATCTGTCGCAAATTTTTAAAAACCAAATGTTAAACTAAAAATTAATCATTATGAAAGTAAAAATTCTAACCCTGGCTGCATTATTTGTTTGTGGTCAAATTCTGGTTAATGCACAAACTTCTACCTTTAAAAAAGGGGATAAAATTCTCAATCTTGGTATTGGCTTCGGTGGTTATAGTCCATCAGGCTATCAGGTAACAACACCATCGGTTTCAGCTTCATTTGAAGTTGGAATAAAGGATAAGGATTCTAATAAAGGATCATTAGGAATCGGAGGGTATTTAGGATATGCTGGTTATAATGAAAACCATACCAGCACTACTAATTCAGCAGCGACTTATGGATATGCCAGTTATTTTGGAAAAAGCAGTTTAGCTGCAACCAATAATAACTACTGGTCAGTGAACAGGATTATGATAGGCGTAAGGGGTGCTTATCATTACCCGTTAGCAGATAAGCTTGATACTTATGGTGGAGTTACGCTGGGCATTATTGCAAGGTCATGGAAATGGAATGGTCCAACTAACCGAACAGATCATCCATCAAGAAACCCTTTTAGCGGTGATCTCTTTGTAGGAGGCCGATATTATTTTTCAGATCAGTTTGCCGCGATGGGGGAATTAGGTTTAGGGGCCTACCTGACTTTAGGAATTGCTTTGAAACTATAAGTCCCTATGTTTGTCTCCTTTTGCTTATTTGAACCATTCTACAAGTGTAATTTGTCTCCCTTTATCGTTTTGAACCATTCTACAGGTGTAGACGGGTTCCTTTTGGCGTTTTGAACCAATCTACAGGTGTAGACGGATTCCTTTTATCGTTTTGAAGGTTTCTGCAACTGTAGACGGATTCCTGAAAATCGTTTGAACAAATCCACACCTGAATCGGCGTATTCTTATTATCCGCACTACACGCGAAAAGCAGACATTTGTTTCAATCGGCCAAGGTAACCTTCTAAATAAGTGCATCTTTCTTCCAATTTAACATTACCTGAATGGTGATTAATTGAAACCTATTTATTATATTAGCTCATACCAATTATTCACCTTTAAATTGCACATCATGAAATTAAAACTTGAACCTTTACGGACACCTGGCTTGTCCCATATGGAAGCCGGACAGTTAATCAACCGACATCTGAGTGATTTAGCTACCATCGATCAGGCATTACTAACCGATGTACCTTTTAACACGTACATCAATGCCCTCGGTTCACAATTGGAAGTATATATGCAGGGCTTGGCGCAGGTGCAAAAAAATGAAGAAACCGAAAAAATTGTTTTGGCCGATTCTGTGCGCGATAAAGCAGTATCTGCTTTTGGAACCGCTATCAAATTACACTTGCTGTCAGATATTCCTGAAGAAGTTGAAGCCAGTCGCAGCCTAAGTATTTTATTTGGAACCTATAAGAATCTGGCTACATTAAATTATGAAGCCGAATCGCTTGGAATCGATAAACTGACCGGTGAATTAAACAGCCCTGCTTACAGCGAAAAAATCAACCTGTTGCATATGAGTAAATATGTTGCCCGTATGAGCGAAGCCAATGCGACTTTTAAAACACTCTTTAGCGGTCGTATGGTTGGCAATGCGCTGACCGAATCGTATGACATGAAAGTCCTCCGGTCCGACATGCTTAACAAATACAGCGACTTTGCCGAATATGTACTTTCGATGGCCAAAGCAACCGACAATTCATTATTCGCAACAGCTCTGAACCTGCTGAACACTGGCCGGAAATATTACAGCGACTTGCTGGCAAGGCGTGCTACACCCAAACCTGAAGAAGCAAAACCTTCATTAAACTAATTTGGTTTTTGGTGGAATAAAGAAACCCGCTGGTCAGATTTAATTGATCGGCGGGTTTTGTTTATAAACGGACTGGGTTATATGCAGAGTTGCTTACCCCTCGTTTGTAACGAGGGGTAAGTGAAAAATTCCATACGAACGTTTGGGAAATCTATCATCGAGCCCAAAACTTTCATTGTTGGGTCTTGTTTCAAAGCTTCAAACCAAACGTCCATATTTTCTTTGTTGTCGAAACGCATATCCATTAACCAAAATCCTTCTTGGTCTTTGCTTAATTCTCGGCTAATAAATCCTTTTTGAGTTTTAATTAAGCCGTTGCGAACTGACTTTTCGGCTTCTATAAATTGCTCATCTGCGAAGCCCTCTTTTAATTTGAATTTGGCTATTTCTATGTATTCCATTTTGTTTATTTTATTTGATTTTTTTGTTTGTGCCTATGCCAGTGAATCCACAGAAAGCAGAAACAGAAAAATTAATTTTGTTTTTTTCATTTTGCTGCATCTCGTTTTTGAATGACACCAATCAAAGTTTTAATGATGAATATTTCTGCAATTATAAACACCAACGGCATCGCAATCATTGCCGAAATATTTCCTGTTGCTATCATGATAATAATGGTTTGAATTTCTATCAAAGCCCTTATAATGGTTACAATGGTAATACTTTCGGGAACACCTTTTGC
>JBAWZG010000140.1:0-11482 GCA_037143155.1 Bacteroidia bacterium | reverse complement strand
CGAGATATGAAAATACTGGTAAAAGAATATAAGCTTCAGGACAATGTTGTTTTCACGAAAGTGATCACCGATCGGGAAGATCTTCAATGTGTTTTTGCTGCATCTGATTTATTTGTTTTTCCATCGGTTTATGATAATTCTCCTCTTGTCATACAGGAGGCAGCAGCATTCGATATCCCTTCGGTTTTAGTGAGAAACAGTTCATCGGCTGAAAATATTATTGATGGTGTCAATGGATTTCTGGTTGAAAATGATTTAGGTGATCTTACAAAAACGATATCCGGGCTGATGAATAACCGACAGGCGATCAGGAAAGCAGGAGAAGGAGCCCGAAAAACAATTTACCATCCATGGGAAGCCATTGTCGACGATGTTTACCAACGATATACTGATATCATCAAAGAGCATCGAAAATCCAGTGGAAAGCATAACTAATTAATTGTATGAAAAAAGGCCAGTTGATTGGGTTTGCCCTGATTATCTTATCCTGGATTTTCTGGGGTCTGGTCTTTATCGTTCCATTTCTAAAATTAGGAATCAAAACCACCACCCTTGTGGTTACAGTGCTGTTAATCGCTACAAATATATTCTGGCTTGGAGTATTTCTATCGGGGAAAGAGGTTTTGGCAAAGTTTCAGATTATGCAAAAAATCAAAATATTTCTTTCAGGAAAAAATCTGAAATAGAAGAAGGATAGCCGGGTTGCGATGAAGCATATAGTTATTTATGTGTTTAATTTTCATCATTTTCGCTGTAGCAAAATAATTTTGCAATGAATCAAAGACTTTGTAACAGAATCATGTAGCCTGATGATTATTAAAATTTGCTGAAGGCACGGTGAAGCAGAAACAGGAACCTCCTTCAGCAGTATTGTCGGCCACCCAAATCTTTCCACGGTTCATTTTTACAAATTCCTTGCACAGTTTCAGGCCAAAACCCGAACCTTTTTCGTTCATTAATCCTACCGATATCGAATTCACTTCGGAATTGAAGATCGACTTTTTGTGCTTCCGGTCGATTCCAATACCTGAATCGCTTACTGAAATGACATAATGCTGCCTTTCACGATCAGAGTTGATCTCGATGGTTCCGTTTTCCGGAGTAAATTTGATGGCATTTGAAACCAGGTTGCGGACGACGCACATAAACAGGTCAGCATCGGCCCTGATAAATGAATCTCCGGAAAGATTGGTAACCAGTCGGATGTTTTTTTGTTTGAGGATGGTCTCGTACATCCGTGAAGATTCGGTGACCAGTTTTTCCAGCGAATGTTCTGTGATTACCGGGGTAATCCGGTTCAGGCGCGACCGCGACCAATGCAGCAAATTGTCCATCAGGTGAAATGCGTTTTTGGCCGATTCGTCGAGGGTGCCCAGGGTTTTCTGAACTTTCTCGGGCTGCATTGTGCTGTATTTCAATGAGAGCATTTCGGTTAAATTTTTAAACCAGAAAAGCGGGTTCCGAAGTTCGTGGGTAATGATCGAAAATACCTTGTCCTTTTCGCGGTTGGCAATTTCAAGCTCTTTGTTTAATTTCTCCAGTTCCTGATTTTTTAAGGTGATCTGATTATTAAGTTGTTCAAGCTTTTGGTTGGCGTTCTTTTTATTTTCGAAACGAAAATAAAACATCGCTGAAAATGCCACAGTAAAACCTAATGCAGCGATGAAAATCCACATAAATGCGTCCTTTCGAAGGATGGACAATTTCTGGAATTCGATGTATTTTCGTAACATTTCATTATCTTTTTCTTTCGTTTCTGTCTCAAACGAGATTCGTAATTCAGACAAACGCTGGTTTTCTTCAGCCTGCATGAGCTCTTTCTCCGATTGAGCGAAAAGTGTGTAATATTCCAGTGATTTTTCAAAGTCTTTTTCGATGAGAGAACATTGGTATAAACCCCAATAGCCATCATGATCGAGCTGAACCAGATTTGCCAGTTTTGCTTTTTCAAGAGAGAGTTGAAAAAACTGTCTTGCTGAATCTGATTTATGTAAGCCCAGATATGCGTTGCCCAATTCGAGCGAAGCTTCAGCAATACCAGCAACATACCCGGAGTTTCTGGAAATGCTGATCGATTCGAGCAAATAGCGTTCAGCATCCTGAAAATTGGCCTGGAGGCTTTCTACTTTTCCCAAATTGGTCAGGGCTTTTACTTTTCCCTTGATGTAGCCGATTTGTTCGCAGTTGCTCAATGCTTTCGAAAAATATACCTGAGCGCTGTCAGGCTGATTCTTCACAAGGAAAACTTTTCCAATATTGTTATACGAATTAGCCAATCCTTCAGGTGTATTCAGAACTAAGCGGTAATTCAGGGCTTTTCGGTGATACTCCATCGATTTGTCTGGCTGGTTTAGCGACAGATAAACAGTTCCCAGATGGTTACAGACATCAGCCAAATTAACAAAGTCATTTGTTTTTTTGCAGGCATCTAAAGCATCCAAACAATACTTCAAAGCCATGTAAAAGTTACCATCATTGTTATAGGTTTTACCAAGACTTAATAACACAGATACTGATTGCTGACTGTTTCCCAGCGATTTATAAATGGCAATGGCTCGCTGATAATAAACAACCGATTCTTCAAAATGTCCGGTGGTGTGCAGATATTTGCCAATTTGATTTAAGGCATTTGCTTCGAGATCCGGATATTTCTTTTTTTGCGCTATTTCCAGTGCTATATGAAAAAGCTCGCCTGATTTATCAAACTGACCCCGGATATAAAAAATAGTTCCTGATTCAATTAAAGACTGACAATTTCCGCGTTCATAGCCTGACTTTTTGGAAAGGTCCAGTGCATCCTGAAAAAAATCGAAAGCTTCGTCATTTTCGCCCCGAAGACGGAAATTGTCTCCTAATACCAGCCATGACTGAATTAGCAAGGTATCGTTTTGTATGCTTCGTGCCATCGATACGGCTTTATGAGCAGACTCAATGGCACGATCGGTTGAAACCGGGCCTGAGTCATTGGTAGCTGACAGCAGTTTCCCAATTTCAGAAATGGTATGTGCTTTTTGGATTTCGACCGGGGGTTTTTGACAGGAGGAGGCGAAGAATAACCAGAGGAACGACAGAATTAAAGCCGGAGCGATATGCCACTGCTTCATTTCACGATTCCATGACGGATGGCATACCGGGTAAATTCGGAATTGGCAGCAAGGTTCATCTTATGCATGATGTTAGTCCGATGGTTTCCGATGGTATGTTTACTGATAGAAAGTTTTTTGGCAATTTCAGATTTCTTTATACCTGAAGCCAGCAGAAAAAACACCTGAAATTCGCGGTCAGAAAGTGTTTCGTGCAGCAATGAAACGGCATTCTTTTCGGGCTCGATCACCAGTTCAGCCAGCATGGCGCTTTGCTGCTGGCTAAAATATTTTCTTCCGGAAAGAACTATTCTTAATATTTCTATGATCTGCTGAGGATCAGTTTCTTTGTTGATGTAAGCTGAGGCTCCGTTCCGCAGCATTCGCAATGCGTAAACTTCATCCGGATTCATAGAAAAGATAACCACCGGCATCCCAGCCCAGTTAGATTGAATCTCTTTGATCAGGTCCAGTGTATCTTTCCCGGGCATCGAAATATCCAAAATGACCAGATCGTACTTCGTGTGCCTAAGTTTTTCAATGAGTTCAAATCCGTTCGATGCTTCACCACAGATACGCACATCATCGGTTTCTTCCAGAATGAGTTGTAATCCGGTGCGAACGACAGCATGGTCGTCGGCGATAATAATTCGTTTGATTTGCTTGTCCAAAATCTCCGTTTTATTGAACCTCAAATTTATACGAACCACTAATGATCATCAAGGGCAAATGATTAATTAACGATTAATCATTTATTAGTAAAATATTTCAAAAATTAATTTCCTGTTACACTCCTATCTTTTTGTATTTCAAAGCATTTGAATTACAATGTTTACCACGTATTGTGCAGCTCATAGTGAAAATGACTATCTGATTTCAACTAAAGTGACCATTGCTGACTCCTGATATTCACTCTATCCTTGCAGGATGTATTTATTAACTTGTGTCTAAAATATTGTTTATGAAACAAATGTTAAGTTCTTTTTTGATGTTGTTTTTGTTGATTTCCTCGGTAAATGCTCAAATATTAATCACTCCCGAAAAGTTGCCTTCGAATGCGTTGAATTTTATGGTAGCCAATGATATGGGAAGACGAGGAGTTTCTGAGCAAAAAAACATTGCAACACTTATGGGTGAAGAAGCAGAATTCAACAGGATAAACTTTATCGCCGTCGCCGGAGATCCAATTCACGATGACGGTGTGAAAAGCACGTTTGATAGTGAATGGAAGGATAAATTTGAAAATATTTATACAGCTTCTTCATTGATGAATATCCCCTGGTACGTTGTTTCGGGTAATCATGAATATCATGGAAGTGTGCAAGCAATTTTAGATTATTCAAAAGTATCCGGACGCTGGAAAGCGCCAGCACGATATTATTCGATTGAGAGAACCATCGGTGCAGGTAAAAAAAATAAGTGTTTGTTTGTATTTATTGATACGGCTCCCATCATCGATAAATACCGGACAGACGGCAGCTACTCCGATGCGGGAAAACAAGATTTGGAAAAAGAGCTTAAATGGATAGACTCGACTCTGATTTCTTCAAATGATCGGTGGAAGATCGTAATAGGACACCACCCTGTTTATGCAGATACCGAAAAGGCAGAAGTTGAGCGCCTCGATATGCAAAAAAGAGTAGGAACAATCATTGAGAACAGAAAAGCAGATGTTTATATCTGTGGTCACATTCATAATTTTCAGCACATAAAACCGGAAGGTAAAATGGTGAATTATATTGTCAATTCTTCAGCTTCTCAGTCCAGAAATGTAAATAGAACAGATGGGACCCTTTTTTGCAATCCAAACCCGGGCTTTACGCTTTGTTCTGTTACAAAGAAGAACTTCACTTTCTCCTTTATTGATCATCAGGGAGAAACGATATATAGGTACATCTTAAAAAAATAAGAAATGTTCCTGTGGGTAATTCCCTTGTTATTGATGAACTGAAAAACGGATTGTATTTTAGTTTCCTTCAAAATGACAATTGTAATATGTCCTAATCATTCCTGAAGCAATAAGCTGTTTAAAGACCAAGGATATCCGGGATGCTGATTTATGGCATTCCGGATTTTTTCTTCTCCTGATTTATCAGATCGTCAATAGCTGAAGTCCAATATGGAAGAGTTAACACAATTTAATGAATTTCACTAACCATGATCCTCAATTCTAATCCATTCAGTAATGATCTTCAAAGGTGTTTTGTTGCTAAACCATCAAGCATTTGTTAATTTTTTATTGCAATTATTAATTCTCAATTACACTTCTATCTTTTTGAATTCCAAAGTCTTTGAAATACAAGGCTCCACACAAATTTTACCGTTGATAGTGATTTTAGCTACCCGCTTTCAGTTAAAGTACCCATTGACGACTCGCGGGATTGAGCCTAACATTGTATCCTAATTTGACTCATCGGCTTGAGATAATTTGTGTTTTTATTCACAGTTTTTCGATTTAAATGCAACAGATGTTCAGCCATCGAACAGCAATATCAGGAATCTTACTTTATATAAATCCATATGCAGCGCATTATTTTTTGTCTACTTATTCTATCTTCTTTTTCCAACCCTATTTTCTCAGCCGTGCTCAAAGGTAAAATCAATGATGCTAAAACCGGAGAAATATTGGTAGGTGCCACCGTAACCGTAAAGGAGCTAAAACTTCAGGCCGTATCGGGTTTAGATGGAACGTATTATTTCAAAAATGTACCAAGGGGCGATTACGAGGTTATCTGTAAATACATTGGCTATCATAAGGCAGAAAGCCAATTAACGATTCAGACAGGAGATAATCCGATCCTCAATTTCAAACTTTCTCAGGAAAGTGAAGAATTGGGTCAGGTAGATATTGTGATGCAAACGGATAAAAGTACCGATATCAGCGCCCGGAATTCAGAACGAAATTCCAATCAGGTCATCAATGTCGTTAGTGCAAAGGCGATTGAATCGCTGCCCGATTTGAATGTTGCCGATGTTCTGCAACGGGTGTCAGGTGTTTCGATGATTAAAAACAGCACCGGAAGCAATGCGCAGGTCGTAATCCGGGGCATGCCTCCACGTTACAACAGCGCGATGCTGAATGGTATAGCCATGCCAAGCACCAGTTCATCAGGCAGGGCGGCATCACTTGACATGATTGGTTCGGATATGGTCGAACGTATTGAAGTCGTAAAATCGTTAACTCCTGATGTCGAAGGTGACGCATTGGGCGGCACAGTCAATATAAAAATGAAACAAGCCTCCGATCACCGGTTTTTTAAAGTGGAAGGTGGTTCAGGATATAACCTGTATTACACCAATCATGACTTCCTGACTTTCGACAACAGTACTGTTGCTTCAAAAGATTTTAGTGCGATACACGGACCGGATTACCTGGCCCAGGAATCAGAATTTCCCCGGAAAAACCTGGTCGCTGAACCCAAGAAAGCTTCACCTGATTTTCTTTTCAATTTTTCAGGAGGAGACCGGTTTTTCAACAAAAAACTGGGAGTATTATTCGCTTTGAGTGCACAAAAAACTTCGCAGGCAAATACATATGATTATACCAGTTACATATCTGATCCGAATACGAACAAAAATGTGCCGGAATACTGGGAACATCAGGTTTTCAGCAAAGGCCAAAACAAATACGGCGGTTACCTTAAACTGGATTACCAGTTCAACAGGGATAACCAAATCTCCTTATTTAGTTCCTTGTTTCAAAGCACGGAATTACGGGTAAGGGAATTCTCAGACCGGCAGGCCGAAAACGGCGGACAAAACATCCGTCCGATAGAAACACAAACACAATCTGACATTTCAGGTCTCTCAACCACAACTTTAATAGGCGACCACAAATTATCGGACAAACTTCATATTGACTGGACCATTTTATATGCCAGTGCGAATTCAAGCTCACCCGATTTTGCCAGTATTGTCCTGGCAAAACTGGGTACAAATAGCCCGGCGACTCTCAATTATTCAAGGCCGGTCACACGGAACTGGCAATGGAATAAGGATGAAAACGTATCCGCAAACCTGAATATCATTTACAAGACCTCTCTATTTGACCACAACTTTGAGTTTAAGACAGGTGGAATGGCCCGGAGAAAATTCAGGCAAAATTATGCCAATGAGTACTTTTTTGATCCAACCTCCGATTATGCCAATTACCCGAATCCCGACATGCTGACTGTTCCTCTTTCGAATAGCCGGAACGATCAGCAGCAAAAAGGAAACGCCTACTTAAATCCGGGAAATTACAGGGCATGGGAAAATGTGGAGGCGGTTTATGGCATGGTTACAACCACATTTGGGAAACTGCAGGTGCTCACCGGAGTCAGGGCTGAGTTCACCTATATGACCAACGAGCACAACCAGAATAACCTGCAGGTGCCGGTTGCCAGCGCAACGCTTAACTATTTTGATGTTTTACCAAGCCTTCATCTGACATACAAAATCACCGACCGGCAAAACCTTCGCTTCTCGGTTTACCAGGCTATTAACAGACAAGGTTATACTGAAATCATTCCATATTCTGATCCGCGGGCAGGATCTCAAAGTGGAAATCCAAATTTGCAGCACGCCACCGGGAATAGTGTTGACCTGCGCTACGAAATTTATCCAAAACAGGAAGAAGTTCTTACTGCCGGTGTATTCTACAAAAAAATAAACAATGCGATTGAAGAAATTGTGAAATCGGGCAGCGAAAGCAAGTCATTCCAGAACATCGCCAATTGCACCAATTACGGACTGGAACTGGTGGCCATGAAATACTTTGGTAATCTTGGGTTTACAAGCAATTACACCTATACTCATTCTGCAGTTGATGTGCCCAAGCACTATTTTGTCATCGTGGATAATGCATACCAGAATACCATCACAAAAATTGAAACACGGCCACTGGTCGGCCAATCGCCGCACCTGTTCAATCTTGGAGTTTCGTACCGGAATCAGAACTGGGGACTGAAATCAAGCCTGACCTACACCATGCAAGGCTACAATCTGTTAACGCCAAGCGATGCTTACGGGAAAGATATCTATCAGGCCAATTACCACAATCTGGGCTTTTCAATAGAACAAAAGATAGGGAAGAAGTTATTTGTCAATGCAAAAGCTTCAAATATTTTAAACAGTCCAATCGAACGCTATATCAAAGATGACCATACCCTGGTTGAAAAATCATATAACTACCAAAGTTTTTACATCGGTTTAAAATATTCCATTTAACCATTAATCAATTAATTTTTACGAGTATGAAAAATCTTCTTTCCTATTTATTGACTGGCTTTGTCGCAATGTCGTTTTTTGCCTGCCAGAAGAGTTCTGATTTAGTATCGAGCACCAACACTCCGCCGCCTGCCGGTTCATACATTAAAAGCGCTCATTTGAAAGGCACTTTGAAAGGCAGTCTGAAACAGGATTCGACCTACTACCTGGATGGTGATATGATTGTTAATCCAAAGGATTCCTTTGGAGTTTCACCAGGCGTTAAGATTCTTGCCACCGGAAATTACCGGATCGAAATGGCAGGGACATTGATTTGTAACGGAACCGAAGCAAAACCGATTACCATTTCGGTTAAAGATCCTTCAACTGCCTATGCTAATCTTGGAGATAAAGGATATTGGGGTGGAATTCTGGTTGATTCGACTGCAAAATATGTCAGCATAAAATTCACACACATCAACTACACTGGCGGACCTGATGCAACCGGAAGCGCTCAGGCGAGTTTCGATGTGGAAGGCAGCCAGAGTTATGATGCAGGTGCTAAAATTATTTTTGAAGACAACTGGATGTTTGGTGGTATTGACGATGGTGTCCATTTAGCCGGAAATATTACCTGCAGTGTTAAAAGAAATGTGATGCAACGTTTAGGTGGTCCTGATGGTGATTTATTTAACATCAAAGCCGGAGCACATGGCGACATTGCTTACAACTATATCTGGAGTTCCTCAAACAGTGGTATCAAACTCGGTACCGGTAAAAAGGTTTTAACACCTCAAACCAAATGGAACATTTATAACAATACTTTCGTCAATGGCAACTGGAGAAAAGTAGGTGAGCTTTCGTCGGCTATCCTGATTGACCAGTTCGCAGCCGCTACGGTTTACAACAATGTGATTGTAGGCTGCCGTAATGGGATCAATATCAGCACAAAGGCCGATGTAAATAATTGCAAATACTCCAACAACCTTCTTTACATGTACGATGCAAAAGTTGATACATTCACCAATATGCCTTATGTTATTGGTTCTGCCGGAACTCAGCAACCAACCGATAAAATTGCTGCAGGTCTTACTCCTTGTGGAACTGTATTTACCAACTGGGACAAGGATGTCACCGTTTGTCTGGTTGATAATACCATTCCGTCTTTAAAAACAGGTTCGCCTGCTATCGGAACCGGTACAACAAGCGCTTCTGTTCCTTTCTATTCAGTTGGCAGCGCCATGCCTTTGAATCGTGACATGGGAGCCTATCCGACCGATGGAACCGGTAATAAACATCTACCGACCACCAAACCAGTTCAGTAATTTCAATTTTTATACAAGACACTCATGAAAAAAATAACCGTAGTATTAATCATTCTGTTGACCGCTGGATTTGTTTATTCGCAGAATAGCGCCAAGGAAGGATATAAAATTGCAAACAAATTCAAATTGGAAGGCGACGAAAAATGGGATTATCTGTTTTCGGACGATACTTCTGGCCGCGTTTATGTATCACATGGAACCATGGTTCAGGCTGTTGATCAGTCAAGTGGCAAGGTTGCAGGAAAAGTAACCGGTTTGGACGGTGTTCATGGAATTGCCATTGCTCCTGCTCTGAATAAAGGATTTATCAGCACCAAGAATGATAATTCGGTCACCATTTTCGATACGAAAACGTTTACGGTCATTAAAAAGATCGAGGTAACGGGTAAAAGTCCCGATGCGATTCTATTTGATTCGTTCAGTAATAAGGTTTTTGTATTCAATGGACATTCAAACAATGTTTCGGTCTTGAATGCCGAGACCAATGCAATCGTTGCAACCATTGATCTTACCGGGAATCCTGAAGCAGCCGCCTCAGATGGAAACGGGAAGATATTTGTAAATCTGGAAAGCGCAAGCAGTGTTGCAGTGATCAATGCCGTCTCGTTCAAAGTTGAAAATGTGTGGCCAATTGCTCCGGGAACAGAACCTACCGGTTTGGCCCTCGATAATGAAACGCACCGTTTGTTCAGCGCTGGTGCCAATAAACTCCTGATCGTGCTGGATGCTGAAACCGGAAAGGTGATCACGACTTTGCCTATTGGCGAAAAATGTGATGGTGCAGCTTTCGACCCGGCCCTCAAATGTGTGTATACTTCGAATGGTGAAGGTACAGTAACGGTTGTGAAAGAAGTGAACAAAGACTCATTTGTTGTTTCAGAAACCATCAAGACTCAAAAAGGAGCAAAAACGATTACACTGAACAAGCAAACTCATCACATTTACACGACTTCTGCCGATTTTGAAGCTCAAACCGGTACTGCCAAGTCAAAGTTAATCCCTGGTACATTTGTAGTAATTGATATCGTGCCTCTGTAAACTCAGACAAATAGTCAGAAGGATAAATGTAAAAACACCCATGGTCTTGAAATACAAACTTCAGCCATGGGTGTTTCCGTTAAATCAATTCACCAATTTTCAATCCAATAAAACAGTATCTAATGAAAATGAACATTTTTAATTCCGGCTTACTTATTTCGGTAATCCTTCTGGCATCGTGTACTCCTCCGCCAAAAGCCCCGACGGCAAAACCTGTAGAAATAGTTAGCTCAAAAACCTTTGGCAAAGCTTTCAACTTTATCATTGTGAGCGACTGGGGCTGGAATAGTTATGGCTCTCAACTTAAAGTTGCCGATCAAATGGGAAAAACAGCCGATAGCATCAATGCCAAATTTGTGGTGAGTTGCGGCGATAATTTCCAAATGAGCGGTGTTGCTTCCACTCAGGATCCGCTGTGGATGGCGAATTTTGAAAATGTGTATAAATCGAATTCTCTTCAGGTAGAGTGGTTCCCGGTTCTTGGAAACCATGATTACAAAGGCAATTCCCAGGCTGAAATTGATTATACAAATATTAGCCGTCGCTGGCGGATGACCGATCGTTATTACACCTTTGTCAGAAAGGTAAACGAATCAGTTTCTGCGCGTTTTATCTTTCTCGATACTCCTCCGTTGGTCAATGAATACTGGAAAAAAGAGGGATATCCAGATGTCGTGAAGCAGGACACGGCCAAGGAGATAAAATGGCTGAAAGATGTATTGGCCGGTTCAAAGGAACAATGTATTCTCGTTTTCGGGCATCACCCTATTTATTCCGCCAGCAAGAAACACGGAAACACCCCGGAAATGATTCAGCGGGTAAAACCTCTACTCGAAAAATACAATGCTC
>JBAWZG010000139.1:0-11482 GCA_037143155.1 Bacteroidia bacterium | reverse complement strand
TCATTAGTCTATAGATATAAAAAGCCCTGTCGGAAGTTCCGGCGGGGCTTTTGCATTGGATTTGGCTACTGACGGTGGCTAATCGATGTCAACACATCAGTATAATCATCTCAATTCTTTACGGTAGCAAATACTGTCCTCCATGCCAATGTATTGACCGTAATTTTCGGTCAGGAAATATCCTGCGACGGTATATAACTGAATGGCTTCCACCTGACGAAGTCCGGTTTCCAGAACCGCTTTGGTATTGCCTTCTTCAACGGCCCAATTCTCTAATTCCTGAAGCATTTTTGCAGCAAGCTGTTTGCCACGCATTTCTGGCATCACAAACATCCGCTTCATTTCAACGGTTTCCCGGTCAAATGGCTTAAAACAACCACAGCCCACCGGTTTTCCATCCACATATATTACTATGGCATGTTTGATCTTATCAATCTGATTGTACTGCTCATAAAGTTTTTGAGTATCACCGTTGCGAAGGTAAAGGTCATTGTCCAGAGCATTCACCATTTTCCTGAAATCAAGGTTTTCACTGGTGGTGCGAAGGAATTTGAACGAAGGAATTGATTGCATAGTGAGAATTTTTTTAGAACTCAAAAATAGAATTATATCTTCATTGATTTTACTTTCATTCCTGAAATGAAAGTCTTTTCCGCCAAATAATTATTTACCTTAGGAGTTCGATTTAAAAGAAAATTATGCGAGTATTGTTGATCAGTTTATTCCTGTTGATTTCAGGAAGTATTTATCCCCAGAATTCAGTAAATCAGGTGGATGGGCAGGGAAGAAAACAAGGTTTCTGGACAAAAAAAGATGTTCAGGGTAGATTGCTTTATCAGGCAACATTTAAAGATGATAAACCAATTGGCGAAATGAAACGTTTTCATCCAAACGGAAAGATCAAAGCCGAGTTAAATTTCGTTGAGGGAAGCGAAATCTCGGATGCAAAACTGTATGACGAACGGGGCAGATTGGTTGCTGCCGGCAAGTACGACGGGCAAAAGAAAACCGGTGAATGGAGTTATTTTCTGGACGACAAAATGGCGTCGACAGAATCCTATCTCAACGGGCAAAAAACGGGTAAAAGTAAGCGCTTTTACAAAACCGGCGAATTACTGGAGGAGTCAAACTGGCTGAATGATAAGCTGGACGGTCTTTACCGTTCTTTTTTTCAGGATGGAAAAATATATCTGGAATGTGTTTATTTTGAAGGAAGAAGGAATGGAACTTTCAAAACTTCCTTTTCAAACGGGAACGTTGAGCTGGATGCATTTTACAGCAATGATATTCAAAGCAAAGAGTGGAAATATTACGATGAAACCGGCAAATTACTTTTTGTGCTGAAATATGATCATGGAAAACTATTGAATCCGGAAGTTCAGGATAGCATCAATCAGGTCAAATCAGGGTCATATCAGTCAAAAGAGAATAATATTCCGGATCCTGCCAAATTCATGCAGAATCCGGAGGAATATATGAGATTGATGCAAAATCGTTAATTCAACATCGAACAATGAAATCACGACGGATACTTTTATTGGTTTTATTGCTTTCCCAACTTGTTCTTTTTGCCCAAAACGAACCGAAGAGTTCATATTGGATTCAACTCAAAGACAAAAATGGCACATTGTTTCAAGTCAGCCATCCGGAAAAGTTTTTGTCACAGCGTGCAATCGACCGACGGAACAGGCAGCATATTGCTATCGATGAAACCGATTTACCTGTCTCAACTGTTTATCTCGACACGCTTAAAGGTCGGGGACTTGATATTTTCCACACTTCAAAGTGGCTGAACGGAGTTACCGTGCGTACTGCCGATACCGCTTTGATCCGGAAAATTTCCGTCCTTCCATTTGTTGTTTCTGTTGAATTTACCCGGCCTGCAAATAAACTGAAATCTGTCTCATCGAAATTTCAGGAGGAAGAAATAAATACTGCATACGAGCCTGCAAATTACGGCACAGCAATCAGTCAGTTGACCCAACTAAACGGACAATACATACACCGTCAGGGTTTTCGCGGAAAAGGGATACAGATTGCCATACTCGATGCAGGTTTCCTGAATGCAGATAAGATTGCTGCCTTTGACAGTCTCCGCGCTTCGGGCCGAATCCTTGGAATCCGCAATTTTGTAGACCCCAAAGCAGATGTTTATCAGCAACATTGGCACGGAATGAGCGTGCTTTCGTGCATGGGTGGTAATTTGCCCGGAACACTTATCGGAACGGCCCCCGACGCTTCCTTTTATTTATTTCAGACTGAAGATAATTCAGGTGAAAATCTGTTCGAAGAAGACAACTGGGTTGCAGGTGCCGAACTGGCCGACAGCCTGGGTGTAGATGTCATTAATTCATCCTTGGGCTATTATCAGTTTGATAACAAGCAAATGGACCATACCTATGCCGATTTGAATGGACACAAAACCCGGGTTACGCAAGGGGCAAACATGGCTTTTCAGAAAGGAATCCTTGTTTTTAACAGTGCAGGTAACGAAGGAAATACAATCTGGAGACACATCATTGCTCCATCAGATGGCGAAAATGTAATTGCTGTTGCGGCAGTAGATATCAACGGAATTCGTGCTTCTTTCAGTTCGTTTGGTCCGGCTTTTGGCGGTGCTCAAAAACCCAATGTAGCAGCCAGAGGTTCATCAACTTACCTGATAACCAGCAATGGAATGCCGGGATATGCCAGCGGAACCTCTTTTTCGTCACCTGTTTTGGCCGGAATGGGTGCCTGTTTGCTTCAGGCCAATCCGTATGCCAACGTGAAGCAGCTTAAAATGGCCATCGAGCAAAGTGCCAGCCAGTATAATTCTCCGGATTCTTTAATGGGCTTCGGAATCCCTGATTTTGGAAAAGCAGACCAATATCTGAAACTCAATAGCGTTCAAAAATTAGAACCCGATTCGAAATGGATGGTTTCACCCAATCCGTTCAGCGATCATATTTTAATTCAAAAATTAAATCGGGATTCCGGAAATGATTGTATTGTTAATATTTCCAATCTTCAGGGAGTTTGTCTCTGGCAATCCAGTTTCAGAACTTCTGAATCCATTTTGCTGAAGAATCTTGTTTATTTGCCGGATGGGATTTTAATACTGACCATTCGTTGCGGCGAAAAGGAAGAGAGGATAAAGCTGATAAAAACCGGACGATGAACGATCAGCAACATACGCTTTCTGAATTACAAAGTCAGGTAAAAAGAAGTCTTGACGTGACTTTCCCAATGCCTGTCTGGGTAAAAGCCGAGATCAGCGAAATGACGGTGAACCGCAGCGGACATTGTTACCTCGACCTGGTAGAAACCGAACAGGGATCCGATACCGTGATAGCACGCTGTCGTGCCACCATTTGGTCGTACACTTTCCGGATATTAAAACCTTATTTTGAAACGACTACCGGCCAGACTTTTAACCAGGGACTGAAAGTGTTGCTGCAGGCCAAAGTTGAATACCACGAAGTCTATGGATTTAGCCTGAATATCCGGGATATCGATCCGGTTTATACTTTGGGCGATCTGGCCCGCCAACGCCGGGAAATTATACGCAGGCTTCAGGAAGATGGCGTATTCGAAATGAACAAGGAGCTCGAATTGCCACTGGTTCCACAGCGCATTGCAGTAATCTCATCCCCAACAGCGGCAGGCTTGCAGGACTTTCTGGACCAGTTACATACCAATCCACATCAGTTTGTTTTCTATACCAAACTATTCCCGGCTGTAATGCAAGGCAATGAAGCGCCACGCAGCATAATGAACGCTCTGGAACTGATTTACAAATACGAAGATTTTTTTGATGCGGTTGTGATTATCCGTGGTGGAGGAGCGCAACTCGATCTGGCATGTTTTGATCATTACGAACTGGCTTTCCATGTGTCTCAGTTTCCGCTTCCGGTGATTACTGGTATCGGACACGAAAAGGATGACACGGTTATTGACCTTGTGGCGCACACCCGAATGAAAACACCCACCGCGGTGGCCGAATTCCTAATAGCAGGTGCGCTTCGTTTTTCTGAGGAACTGAAAGAACTCGAAAAGCATTTTACCGAATTAATAACCGATCAGCTCGAAGAAAATAAAACCCGGCTGAATGATGCGGCTGATTTGCTGAAACAATTGGTCAATCAACTGATTGTCGACCAGCAAAACCGCTTGAAAATTGCACGTATTCAACTTGTAAACCGATCAGGAGTTTTCCTGAAAGACCAAAAATCGGATCTCAAAAAGTATACTGCAGAAGTAAAAAGCCAGACCAGCCGGTTTGTCTCACAGCAAAAGCATCTGCTCGACTTTTCAGGAAACAAACTGAACTTCATTTTCCGTGCACAGGTTTTGAAGAACAAAAACCTTTTAAACCAGTTTCAGCATCTGATTAAAATTCAGTCGACCGATCAAATCCGGAATGAGAAGAAAACCCTGATTTCCTTTCAGGAAAAACTTCGTCTGGTTGATCCTCAGAATATACTGAAGCGAGGATATTCTCTGACAATGATCGACGGAAAAATTGTGAAGTCGGTTACTAAGATTAAAGCAGGTGATCAATTGAAAACCAGGCTGAGCGATGGAACAGTTGAAAGCCGGGTAGAGGGGTGCCTCCCCCAACCCCCTCCAAAAGAGGGGGCTTAAAAAGCAGTTCTTGACAAGTATCCAATAAAGTGTAATGACTAAAAAAACAAGAATATTATAACTGGCGATTCTATCTCCCCCTCTTGTGGAGGGGGAGGGGGGAGGCTGTTAATTTTTTATTTATGGCAACGAAAAAAGCAACGTACAAGGACGCAATTACAGAAATTGAAGAGATTCTGGAAAAAATTGAAAACGAAGAACTGGATGTGGATGAACTGTCAGAGCAGGTCAATCGGGTGTCGGTATTGATCACCATCTGCAAGGACAAATTGCACAAAACCGAAGCTGAAGTGGAGAAGATTTTGAAGGATATGAACCAGTAAAATATTGTTATTCAGTCCGTCACATGAATGTGACGGCAAAGGATATTGAATTGAGGATCAGATCTGCAATATCCTTTGCCGTTTGGCTTTAGCGTTCGGCTGAGCTCACGCCGAAGTCCAACGGACAAGAATTTATTAGTTTTCAAGTATCTCAATTCCTTCGATAATACGAAAACCTTCAATTTGATCGACTGACAGCCGAATCATTTTTGATGTCAAAATTGGTATAGGTGTTGGCCTGTATTTCTTCAGTATAAATCGGGTCAAAAACCGACTGATGACCAGTCCGATCTTTTCACTGGTGCGTTTCTCACGACGGTCTCCATCCAGAATTGACGGCCTGAATATGAGTATTTTGCTAAAGTTTAGTTTCGAAACGGATTCTTCCAGTTCGCCTTTCATTCGGGAATAGAAAACTGAAGATTTTGGATTCGCTCCCATGGATGAAACCAAAACGTAGTTTGGAACTCCATTTTCGGCAGCTGCCCTGGCAAATTCATATTGATAGGTGAAATCGACGAGGAATTGTTTTTCCTTGGTTTTGGCTGTCTTGATTGTCGTTCCCAGCGTTGAAAAAAGAACATCGCCCTGAACAAGGTGTTTCCAGCTTTCCGGTTTGTCAAAGTCAATGATCTTTTCCTCAAGATTTTCATGAATGACCCCGGTTTTACGTCGCACAAAAATCCTGACTTTCTCATACTCAGAATGAAAAAGCAATTTATTAACCAGACTATATCCAACCAGACCTGATGCTCCCAGAACATTTGCGGTTCGTTTCATTTCAAAGTTTTTTAATGATTCCGTCATTTAGCAATTGGGTGAAATGGTCGGATATTGTTGCCTCGAATGGAGAAAATTCCATGGCCAAATCTTTCCGGATATACGAATTGTCAAATTTTACATCAATTCCGATATTAAGTTTTACGTATTTCCGGGTAAATCCTACCAATGGAGCAATGACTCCCAAAAGCCATTTTGGAACATACGATTTTGGCAGCGGATATTGAGTATGGTTTGATCGGATCACATTGGCAAAATCCAGAAAATCTTTGTGATCGGCCACACAAATGTGTCGGCCTGATGCAGAAGGAGAAAAGCCTGCCAGAATATGCGACTTGGCAACATCGCGCACATCAACGATTCCCATTTTGCCTGAAGGAACGCCGGTTCTGAACTTTCCAGAACTCAGTTGCATCATGATGTCAATACTGGTTGAATCGGTTCGTTTGCTGAGCGATGGTCCCATGATAAATCCAGGATTGATGGTAAGTAAATCCCAGTGGTCTTGCTTTCCGGCCATTTCCCATGCCAGTTTTTCGGCCAGGGTTTTCGAATACGAATAAGGCTGATGTTTAACAGAACTTGAGAAATTCCAATGTTCTTCAGTGAAAATTCCCTTTTCGGTTTTCGCCAGATCGACGGCATCACCGTAAATGGCTACCACGCTTGAAGTCAGCACCACACGTTTTACACTTTTTGTCTTGTTTGCCGATTCAAGGACATTCCGGGTACCTTCCAAAGCTGGCTCGACCAATTCTTTTTGGCCATTTTTTATTCCTGTAATTTTGAACGGAGAAGCCGTATGAATAACCAGTTCGCATCCTGTCATGGCTTCTGCGAAGCTTCCTTTCTTCAGCAAATCAGCTTCAAAAACCTGGAATGTACCTTTGCTTTTTACTGCAATCGCTGTGAGATGAGCATATTTATCCTTTTGGGACAGATTTCTTACAGTAGTCCTGACTTCTCTTCCTTCATCCAATAATAGTTTCACGATCCATGAAGCGAGGTATCCGGTGCCCCCGGTTACCAGAATCGGTTTTGTCTGATCTATGATTTTCATTGTATATCTATTTTATTTTTAAATACTTGCATTCAGGAATGATTCTGCTAATTACTTACCGCTAAAACCTTAAAATCATAAAAATGTTTAACTTCGGATACTAATTTTATCAAATTTCTGAACAAATATCGTCAATTACTTTATGAAAAAATGGATGTTTTTCTTTGTATTCCTTGGAATATGGAATGTACGGGCACAGAGTCAGAAATGGCAGGGACCTTCGGTTGATTTCAAAAATGGCAATCTGAAAGTGTCAGCAAATCATCGTTTTTTAGAATTCTCCAATGGAACGCATTTTTTTTATCTGGGCGATACGGCCTGGGAATTATTCCACCGCCTGGATAAAACTGATGCAGAAAAGTATCTGGAAAACCGGCGGGATAAAGGGTTCACCGTTATTCAGGCAGTTGTTTTGGCCGAACTCGATGGATTGAATACACCGAATATGGAAGGAGAGAAACCTTTGGTGGATAACGATCCAATAAAACCCAATGAAAAGTATTTCGCACATGTGGATTGGGTAATTAAAAAAGCAGAAGAAAAAGGACTTTTCATAGGATTACTGCCAACCTGGGGCGATAAAGTGGACAAGCAGTGGGGTGTTGGTCCGGTAATTTTCACCAAAGAAAATGCCGGACTTTACGGGAAATGGATTGGCAACCGGTACAAAAATTATCCGAATATCATCTGGATTAACGGAGGAGACCGAGAAGGCGGCGGTAAAAATTTCGAAATCTGGAATGCATTGGCCACCGGAATTAAATCGGTGGATAAAAATCACCTGATGACTTTTCATCCTTCAGGTGGATCAAGTTCTTCCAAATGGTTTCAGCAACAAAACTGGCTCGATTTTAACATGATGCAGACCGGGCATGGCGAACGTTCTTATTCAGCATATAAAAAACTTCTCATTCCTGATTATCAGCTTCAGCCCCAAAAACCAACATTCGACGGAGAGCCCCGGTACGAAGATCATCCTTGCAACTGGCAACCCGAAATCCTCGGCTGGTTTGATGATGCAGATGTCAGGCAGGCCGCCTACTGGAATTTATTTTCCGGAGGATTCGGACATACCTATGGTTGCCATGCCATCTGGCAAATGCTCACTCCGGAAAGAACTCCGATTGGTTTTGCCCGGCACACCTGGTACGATGATCTGGATTTGCCCGGAGCCAGTGACATGATAAATGTTCGTCGCCTGATGGAAAGCCGTCCGATGACCGAGCGGATTCCTTTTCAGGTACTTGTGGACAAAGATTACATGCCCGAAACCGATTTCATTGTGGCCACCAAAGGCCGGAATTATGCATTCGTTTACATTCCGACCGGCTGGTCTGCAAAATTAGATCTGAAAAAATTGGACTGGAAGAATTCAGTAGTTTGGTGGTACAATCCGCGAACCGGTGAGGCGAAGAAATCAGGTGAAATTCCAAACGATGGAATCCGGGAATTTAAACCGGAAACCCTCGGACGTGGAAACGACTGGATATTGATAATTGATAACAAGGATGCCGGTTTTGCACCTCCAGGGCAATAAATCGTTTTGAATCAAATTTATACCTGATTTTTCATCCGAAAGATTACCTATAAGATTTAAACCAAAAATCACTATACTTGTTGCTTATTCTGAAATACTTCAAATTCCAGACAAAAATCAGCTTTTAATTAAACTAATTGAACTAACGATGGTAGCAAAGATTCACAGTTTAGGCGGTTATATTCATGAGTACCAGAAAAGTATTACCAATCCGGAAGCCTTTTGGGCCGAAGTAGCGGAAGGTTTTTACTGGCACAAACGTTGCGATAAAGTTCTGGAATGGGATTTCGAAGGTCCTTCAGTGCAATGGTTTGCCGGCGGAAAGTTAAACATCACGGAGAATATTTTTGAAAGGAATCTGTATACCATTGGTAACCAGCCGGCCATCATATGGGAACCAAATAATCCGAACGAGCAAAACCGGATTTTAACCTATCTGGAACTCTACAAAGAAGTCAACAAATTTGCCAATACGCTCAAACGCCTTGGAATAAAGAAAGGTGACCGCGTGGCTATTTATATGCCAATGGTTCCTGAATTGACTATAGCGATGCTGGCCTGTGCCCGGATTGGGGCTGTTCATTCGGTAGTTTTTGCCGGATTTTCAGCCGCCTCGCTGGCCGACCGTATTCTGGATGCCGAAGCCAAAGTGGTTCTGACAGCAGATGGCGGTTTCCGCGGAGAAAAAATAACACCGCTTAAAGCCATTGTTGACGAAGCGCTGGAATCCTGTTCATGCGTTGAAACAGTTGTGGTCCTTCGGCGGACAAAATCTGAAATTAACATGGTGGTTGGCCGCGACATCTGGTGGCATAAAGCCATCGACGGGCAATCGCCTGAATGCCCTGCCGAAGTGATGGATGCAGAAGATAACCTGTTCATCCTTTATACTTCCGGATCGACAGGTAAACCAAAAGGAATTGTTCACACTACTGCCGGGTACATGATTTATACTGCTTACACCTTTTTAAATGTATTTCAATACAATGCCGGTGATATTTATTTCTGTACCGCAGATATTGGCTGGGTTACCGGTCATTCGTACATAGTTTACGGCCCACTCCTGAACGGTGCACAAACGCTGATGTTTGAGGGAATTCCTACCTGGCCCGATGCCGGAAGATTCTGGGATGTGGTTGATAAATACAAGGTGAATCAATTTTATACTGCGCCTACAGCAATCCGTTCTTTGCTCGCTCTTGGCATGGATCACATTCTGGACAAGGATTTATCTTCGCTTAAAGTTCTGGGAACCGTTGGAGAACCGATTAATGAGGAAGCATGGCACTGGTATCACGACCACATTGGCCGGAACCGCTGCCCAATTGTGGATACCTGGTGGCAAACCGAAACCGGGGGAGTGATGATCAGCCCGATTCCGGGAATTATCCCGACCAAACCATCGTTTGCAACTTTGCCGCTGCCTGGTATTCAACCTGTAATTATGAACGGCGAAAATAAAGAATTGACCGGAAACAGCGTGAAAGGAAACCTTTGCATCAAGTTTCCATGGCCGGGAATGGCCCGAACGATTTGGGGTGATCACGACCGATTCAGGGAAACTTATTTTTCGACTTTCAAAAACCTGTATTTTACCGGTGACGGGGCGCAACGCGACGAGGACGGTTACTACCGAATCCTTGGCCGGGTTGATGATGTGATTAACGTTTCAGGTCACCGTCTGGGAACTGCCGAAATTGAAAATGCAATTAACTCGCATCCGCTGGTCAATGAATCGGCCGTGGTGGGTTACCCGCATGCAATCAAAGGACAAGGAATATATGCTTTTGTAGTTTGCGGGGAACTTTCAACCGGAGGAGAAGAAGGCATAAGGAAGAGTATCAAGATGGCAGTTACCAATCTGATTGGTCCTTTTGCCCGGCCTGATTTGATTCAGTTGGTCCCCGGATTACCCAAAACCCGTTCAGGAAAAATTATGCGCCGTATCCTCCGGAAAGTTGCCGAAGGCGATGCCTCCAACCTGGGTGACATTACCACCTTGCTCGATGAAGATATCGTAGAAAAGATTATTGGAGGGGCTTTGGTTGAGGTGAAGCGGTAGTAAGCCCCATCCCCAACCCTTCCCCAAAAGGGAAGGGAGTTTCGGAGGAAAGCTCTTCAATATTACCCCAAAGATTTTATTGTTCGATTAAGTCCCCTCCGGGGGATTTAGGGGGCTTTATTCTTCCATTAATCCCATTGATTTAAAGACTTTTTCGACAACACCACGACGGCTTTCCCTGAATTTTTCTGTATTGTCCATGCCTGATTCCATATTGCACACATATAACCAAACCTTGCCATTCTCTTCAAGGTAGCCAACCATCCATCCGATGTTTTTTCCATCCTGAACAGTCATTCCTGTTTTTCCGCTGAAAGTCCAATTTTCCGTTTGTTTCAGGATAATCAGCTTCCTCACCAAATTCACATTCTCCTGTGAAAAAGGTAATTTATTGGTATAAAAATGCAGTAAAAAATTCATTTGTTCCCAGGGAGTGATCCGGGAATTGCCCCATAGCCAGAACTTATCAATGGTTTCTTTGGTGATGTCCATACGTCCATAATCCGAATCATCAACCATTTCTTTCATCCTTTCCGGACCAATTCTTCTTGCAACTTCCTGAAAATAGGGCACCACAGAATATTGAATAGCACTTGCCATGGTATGATCGCGGTTCCATGCATCTTCTGTCCTGACGATACTGTCCCAGGCAATCACCATATTTTCATCGGTTAGCACACCAGTTTCCAGACCAATCAACGAATTCAGGATTTTAAAAGTGGAAGCCGGCAAAAAGCCCTGTTCACAGCGTGTAGAATTGTAAATCTGGTAGAGGTCGTTTTTCAAATCATACAGCAAAAAACATCCCTGAACACCATACTCTTCAAAAAAGGGCTGAAAATTTGGCGGAACATCTTTTTTTGCCGGATGAATCGAACAAGATTCAAAGGCAAAAAGTAAAATTACAAGCAGCCAGGTTTTGTTGAGATTTGAATTCATATTTTTGATTTCAGAAATACATGATATAAAAAAGGAGCAGCAAAAGCCACTCCTTCAAAAGTATATCTTTTATCGTTTGGTTGTTCCTGTTTTAAAAAGTCACAGCCCAAAAAACCGCAGATTATTTCGCGACCCGTTCAAGCCACTTCAGCATA